>NZ_JBHYVB010000341.1:0-812 GCF_042750115.1 Streptomyces sp. NPDC059455 | reverse complement strand
GGGCGCGGGGGGGCGGGGCCGCGCGCCCCCCCCAGGCCGAGGGGCCGCGCCGCGGCCGGGAGGCCCGGCGGGGGCCGCCGGGCACGGGTGGGCACGCGTGAGCACCGGTGGGCACCGGTGGGCACCGGTGGGCACCGGTGGGCACCGGTGGGCACCGGTGGGCACCGGTGGGCACCGGTGAGGCCCGCCGGGTGCGGGCGGCCGATCGCGGCCCGACCGAGCCGAGCAGCGGCGGGTCAAGCCGCCCGGGCCCCCGGGTGCCGATGACGACCGGCCAGGCGTCCTCGCCGATTCGGGGCGGCGCGACCACCGGCATCCCGCTCCGCAACCGTACGGATCGCCTGCGGCCTCATCGCGGTCCCGAGGAGGGTTACGGGGTGTCCGGTGGGTCCTTCCCCTCCCCGCCCCTTCCCGATACCAGGGGCTCCGCCCCTGGACCCCAGACTCAGGGGCGGAGCCCCGCCACGCGGCGGAGCCGCATACCGATGCCGCGGGAAGGAGCGGGGCCTCGGACCGGGTTCTGGAACGAAGCCCCGGCCGGGTTCTGGAACGAAACCCCAGCCAGGGTCTAGGACGAAACCCCAGACCGGGATCAGAGACGGAGCCCCGGCCAGGGTCTAGGACGAAACCCAGACCGGGATCTGGAACGAAACCCCAGCCAGGGTCTAGGACGAAACCCCAGACCGGGATCAGGGACGGAGCCCCGGCCAGGGTCTAGGGCGGAGCCCCGGCCGGAGTCTGGGGCGAAACCCCGGCCAGGGTCTGGGGCGAAACCCCGGCCAGGGTGTGGGGCGAAACCCCCGCCCGGGGGT
>NZ_JBHYVB010000340.1:751-7889 GCF_042750115.1 Streptomyces sp. NPDC059455 | reverse complement strand
GCCAGAGTGGCGTGTGTGCGCCCCGCAGGGGGGGGGGGGGGGCCCCCCCGCGGCGCCACGCCCCGGCGCGCTACGGCCGCTCGAGCCGCCGGGCAACGACGGGGCCGATGTGATCCAGTGCCCGCCGCGTCATCAGGTGGTCGTGAGTACTGGGCACATCGTGGGTCCGGATGTCTCCCTCGACGTACGGCACCCAGGAATCGGGCGTACGCCATGCGGCGCTCCGGTGGTCGGTGGGTTCCTCCGTCGCGATGAAGAGGTCGATCTCCCCGTGGAACCGCCGAGGCCGGTGTTCTTTGGCGGCTCGCTCATGCTGGGCGTGGCTGTGGCACAGCGCCGTCAGGATCTCCTCATCCGGGGAGTACGCCTCGTCCGCCAGGACGTCGAGGAACATGCCACGGATGTCGCGGTCTCCCGCCTCTGGCAGCGATTCCGCCGCAGGCACGGCCGCCAGGGGGTAGGTGTCGAGCACCGCCAGCAAGGCCACCTCCTCACCCTCCTCCTGAAGCCGGGTCGCGATCGCGTGGGCGACGATGCCGCCGAAGGACCAGCCGAGGAGGTGGTACGGGCCGTGTGGCCGCACGGTCCGGATCTGGCGCAGATAGTCCGCCGCGATTTCCTCGACCGTGGCGTGGGGTGTCTCCGTACCGGCCAGCCCCCGGGCCTGGAGACCGTAGACGGGGTGGTCGGCGTCGATATGGCGCAGCAGTCCGGAATAGGGCCAGCTGATCCCGCCGGCCGGGTGGACGCAGAAGAGCGGTGCACGGCTGCCGTGTGGCCGCAGCGGTAGCAGGACTTCGAGGCCCTTCCCACCGTCGCCACTCTCCAGCCTGCTGGCCAGCGCGGCCACCGTCGGGTCCTCGAACACCGCCCCCACGGGCAGCTCGACCCCCAGTTCCGACCGCACCCGCGACACCAACCGCGTCGCCAACAACGAATGCCCACCCAGATCGAAGAAACCGTCCTCGATCCCCACCCGCTCCACGCCCAGCACCTCGGCGAACAAACGACACAGCAGGTCCTCGGCCCCATCCCTGGGCGCGGCGTACTCCAATCCACCACCACCCTGCGGAGCAGGCAACGCCCGCCGGTCCAGCTTCCCATTCACCGTCACCGGCAACCCATCCACCACCACCCACACACCCGGCACCATGAACTCCGGCAACCGCCCCCGCACAAACTCCCGCACCACCCCCACATCACACCCGGCCGCAGCGGGCACCACATACGCCACCAACCGCCGATCCCCCACACGATCCTCCCGCACCACCACCGCAACCTGACCCACCAAAGGATGCGCACCCACCACACCCTCCACCTCACCCAACTCAACCCGAAAACCACGCACCTTCACCTGATCATCCACACGCCCCACAAACTCCAAAACCCCCTCCGACCGCCACCGCGCCAAATCCCCCGTCCGATACATCCGCTCCCCCACCCCACCGCCGAACGGATCCGCCACAAACCGCTCCGCCGTCAGCCCCGCACGTCCCACATACCCCCGCGCCAACCCCACACCCGCCACATACAACTCACCCACCACACCCACCGGCACCAAACCCAACCCACCATCCACCACATACACCCGGGTATTGGCGATCGGCCCACCGATGGACGGTGTTCCGTCCTCAGCGCAACGGGAGAGCGTGGACCAGATGGTGGTCTCCGTCGGGCCGTAGACGTTGACGACATCGGTCGTGCGTTCCCGCATCTCGTGTGCCAGGGCCACGGGCAGCGCCTCACCGCCGGTCAGGATCCGTACGCCGGTCAGTTCGGCTCGGTGGTGTTCCAGCAGCGCCGCCCACAGCGTCGGCGTGGCCTGCATGACCGTCGTACCACTCTCGGTCAGCAGCCGGGACAGCCGTGCCGGGTCGTGGACCTCGTCCGTCGTCGCCAGGACGACCGTGGCGCCGACCAGGAGCGGGCCGAACAGTTCGAGCGCGGCGATGTCGAAGGTGATGGTGGTGACCGCGAGCCAGCTGTCATCCGGTACCAGGCCCAGCTCGTCGGCCATCCCCACCAGCAGGTTCAGCAGGGACCGCTGCGTTACGGCGACGCCCTTCGGACGGCCGGTGGAGCCCGAGGTGTAGATGAGATACGCCGTGTTCAGCGGGTGGGGCGGGACCGTCCGCTCGGCGTTGTCGATGTCGGCGTCCGAGCGGTCCCGCAAGGCGGCCTCGGTGTCGGCGGCATCCAGCAGGAGGCACGGTACCGAGGCCCCGGCACCGGACAGCTTCGCCGCCCCGGCCTCGGTGGTGACGAGGGTGACGGGGGCCGCGTCGTGGAGCATGAAACGGGCCCGCTGGGCGGGCTGGTCCGGGTCGAGGGGAAGATAGGCCGCCCCCGTCTTCATGACGGCCAGCAATGCCACGACCATGTCCGCGGTCCGGGGCAGCGAGAGGGCCACCACCCGCTCCGGGCCCGCACCGCGCTCGATGAGCACACGCGCCAGCCGGTTCGCCCGCGCGTGGAGTTCCGCGTAGGTCAGTACCGTGCCGCCCGCCACCAGGGCGCGCGCCTCCGGGGTACGTGCCGCCCGCGCCGCGAGCAGTTCGGCCACGGTGGACGGCGGCAGGGCGGCCTCGGTGGTGTTCGGCGCGGCCAGTCGGCGTCGTTCCGCCGCGGTCAGCAGGTCGATGGCGGCCAGTGGCCGGTCGGGGTCGGCGGCCACCGCCGCGAGCAGGCGTTCCAGACGCGAGGCGAGCGAGGCGACCGTGGAGCGGTCGAAGGCATCGGGGCGGTAGTCCAGGCGGAGGCGCAGGGAGCACTGCTGCGTGGCGACCAGGCACAGGGGGTAGTGGGTGGCGTCGTGGCCCTCGACTCCGGCCACTCGCAGTCCGTCGGACGGGGAGCGCGGCGCTTCCGGGTCGAGGGGATAGTTCTCGAAGAGTACGAGCGTGTCGAAGAGTTGGTGGTGACCGGCCAGGCGGTGGATGTCCGTCAGGCCGAGGTGCTGGTGCTCGACGAGCCGGGACGCCTGCTCCTGCGCCCTGGTCAGCAGGGAGGACAGGGATTCGGCGGGGTCCAGGCGGATCCGCACCGGCAGGGTGTTGATGAAGAGCCCGACCATGTTCTCCACCCCGGGCAGCTCCGGGGGGCGGCCCGACACGGTGGCCCCGAAGACCACGTCATCACTTCCGGTGAGCTTGCCGAGGAGGATGCCCCACGCACCCTGGACGAGGGTGTTGACCGTCCAGCCCCGGCCGCGTGCGAGCGCGGTCAGCGCGGACGTGGCTTCCGGGGACAGCTCCGTCAGGACCTCCTCAGGAGGGCGCGAGGCGCCGGACGGGCCCGCGGCGGGAGCGATGAGCGTCGGGCCCTCCACTCCGTCGAGTGCCTGCCGCCATGCGGCCTCCGCCGCGCCCCGGTCCCGCTCGTCCCGTTCGGCCAGCCAGGTGAGGAAGTCGCGGTAGGGCGTGACGGGCGGCAGTTCGCCCGCACCTCCCCGATTCCGGTACAGCTGGAACAGATCGCGCATCACCACCGGCAGCGACCAGCCGTCCAGCAGCAGATGGTGGTGTGTCAGCAGGAGGTGGTGGCGGTGGTCGCCGAGCCGTATCAGGGTGAGGCGGAGGAGGGGCGGAGCGGTCGGCTCGAACCGCCGGTTGCGTTCGGCCTGCGCCACCGCGCGCAGTTCCTCGCGCTGCCGGTCGCCAATTGGCTGCGGGGCGCCACCGAGTTGCCCGTCGCCACTGAGTTGCCCGTCGCCACTGAGTTGCCCGTCGCCACTGAGCTGTCCGTCGCCACTGAGCTGTCCGTCGCCGTTCGGCTGCCGGAGGTCGATCTCCTGCCAGGGGAGCGCCACGGTGGCGGGCACGACCTGGACCGGGCGTTCCAGCCCCTCGTGCCAGAAGCCTGCCCGCAGGTTCGGATGGCGGCGCAACAGCGCCTCGGCCGCCTCGCGCAGGGCGTGGTGGTCCAGCGGTCCGGCGAGGTCGAGGCCGAGCTGGACGACGTAGTCATCGGTGGCGCGGGCGTCGTAGAGGGCGTGGAAGAGCAGCCCCTCCTGGAGGGGTGTCAACGGCAGGATGTCGCTGACCGCGGCCGGTGCGCAGGCCGCTTCGACGCGTTCGATGTCCTCCTGGGTCAGCGCGGCCGGTTTCACATCGGAGGGGGTGAGCCCTCCGGCGCCCGGCCGGTCGGCGTGTTCGGTGATGGCCCGGAGGACACGGAACCAGGTGTGCGCGAGGTCGTTCACCTCCCGCCGCGTGAGCGCTCCCGCCGCCCAGGACCAGGTCGCCGTCAGGCAGGGGCCCCGCGAGGTGTCGACGGTGACGGCGTTCAGCTCGAGCACATGGCCCGGTGGCATTCCGGCGTCATCACCGGCCCCCGACAGGACCCCGCCGTCGTCGATGGCCGACGGCATCCACGGTTCCTCGCGGTCGGCCTCGGTGAAACGGCCCAGGTAGTTGAAGCCGATGTCCGGGGTCGGGAGCGCGGCGAGCCGGGGGCTGGTACGGGGGTTGAGGTGGCGCAGCAGCCCGTAGCCCAGACCCTGGTCCGGTACGGCCCGCAGCCGCTCCTTCACACCTTTGACCGCACGTCCCAGACCGGGGCCCGCGCCGGTGACGTCCTCCCACGTCACCGGGCCCGCCTCGAGCCGCAGGGGGTAGAGGGTGGTGAACCAGCCGACCGTACGCGCCAGGTCGACGTTCGCGGACAGGCGGTGCGACCGGCCATGTCCTTCCACGTCCACCACCACCGGCTCGCCCGCGACGGCCCGCCCATGGCGTACGCGCCAGGCGTCGACCGCCACCGCGAACGCGGCGAGCAGCACATCCTGCACACCCGCGTGGAACACCCCGGGGACCCGCCCCAGCAAGGGCTCGGTGTCCGGGGAAGGAAGGCGCAGGGTAAGACTCGCGGTGCCGGGCCCGGCGGACACCGTCTGCCGCCAGGAGTTGTCCCCGTCCACAGGGGGCCGTACGTCGGCGAGGGGCCGTACGTCGGCGAGAGTCCGCTCCCACCACGGCGACTCGGCCTCCCTGGCGGGATCGCGCGACTCGGCCGTCAGCAGCGCGGCCCACCGGCGGAACGACGTGCCCACCGGCTCCAGCGCCACCGGCCGGTCTGCCGCCACCGCGTCCCAGGCGACCCGCAGATCGCGCAGCAGGATCCGCCAGGACACGCCGTCGACCACCAGATGGTGCAGCACCAGCAGCACCCGGCCCGGACGGTTCGGGCCGTCCGGACCGTCCGATCCGGCGTCGAAGTACACCGCCTGCCACATCACACCGGACCACGGGTCCAGCCGCCCCCGGGCCGCCGTGAACTCCTCCTGGAGCAGCCGCCGCCCCACGTGTCCGTCCGCGCCACCGGACACCTGGCGCACCCGCGCCGCGGTGTCCACGGATCCGGCCGGGGGTACCTCGAGCGACCACCGTCCTCCGTCGCGGTCCGACACCCTCAGCCGCAGCGCGTCGTGGTGGTCGGTCACCGCCCGCAGCACCCTGCTCAGCCGGTCCGAGCCCGCCCCGGCGGGCACGGTCACCAGCATCGCCTGGCAGAACTCGCCGACTGGGCCGACCCGTTCGCGCAGCCACTCGATGATGGGGGTCGTGGCCACTTCGCCGACCCCGTCGTCCGTCGCCGGAGCCGACGTCCCGGCTCCGTCCGCCGCCTCCGCCGCCTTAGCTGCTTCCGCCGCCTCCGCCGCTTCCGCCACGGAGGCCAGCCCGGCCACGGTCTTTCGCAGGAACACGTCCCGAGCGGTGATCACCACCCCGGCCGACCTCGCCCGGCTGACCAGTTGGATGGAGGAAATGCTGTCGCCGCCCAAGTCGAAGAAGCTGTCCTCGACATCCACCGCTGCCACGCCCAGGACCTGCTGGAACAGTCCGCAAAGGGTCTTCTCCACGGCCGTGCGCGGTGCGCGGCCGGAGGCCCGGGAGGTGAACTCCGGTGCGGGCAGGGCGCCTCGGTCGAGCTTGCCATTGGCGCTGACGGGCAGCCGGTCCAGGACCACGAACGCCGCGGGCACCATGTACTCGGGCACTCGCTCCCGTACGAAGGCGCGCAGCGCCGCCACGTCGGGGCCCGCCGGGGCCGGATCGCCGTCCTCGGGCCCAGGTTCGGGCCTGGCCACGGGCGGGTGCGGCTGCGGGTGGGCCTCGGTGGCCGGGACCACATAGGCCACCAACCGCCGATCGTCCGGCCGGTCCTCCCGTACCACGACCGCCACCTGGCCCACCGAGGGATGCGTGGCCACCACGCCCTCCACCTCGCCCGACTCGATGCGGATCCCCCGCACCTTCACCTGCTCATCGGCGCGGCCCAGGTAGTCGAGCTGGCCGTCCTCGGTCCATCGCACCAGGTCACCGGTGCGGTAGGCGCGAGTGCCGGGCGGCCCGTAGGGATCGGCGACGAACCGCTGCGCCGTCAGCCCGGCGCGGGCGAGATAGCCCCGTGCCAGCCCAGGGCCGGCGATGTACAGCTCCCCCGCGACCCCCGGTGGGACCAGTTTCAGCTCGGCGTCCAGGACGTAGGCGGAGGTGTGCGGCAGGGGTGCGCCCGTCAGCGCCGGGCGGGTGAGCGTCTCGTCCCCGGCCGAATGCCACTCCAGGCAGTAGACCGTCGCCTCGGTCGGACCGTAGACATTCGCTATCCGCGCGCCCGGCATGGCCTGCCTGACCTCGTTGAACACGCGCGCCGGGAGCCCTTCGCCGGCGAACACCACATCGTGCGCGGAAAGGGAGGCACCGGAGCCGAGCACCTGAGCGACGACCGACGGCACCCCGCTGATCAGTCCGCCGGACCAGCCGCCCCGTTCCACCAGCGCGGGAAGGTTCTCCACGAGCTCCACCTGGCCACCGACCGTCAGCGGTGCGAACAGCTCGAAGACCGAGACGTCGAAATTCAGCGAGGTCGACAGCAACACCGACGACAGCCGCTCTGGCCCGAAGCGCTCCCGGGCCCAGGCCATCAGCCCGACCACGGAGGAGTGCTGCACCGCCACACCCTTCGGCATTCCCGTGGACCCTGATGTGTAGAGGACGTACGCCAGGTTTCCGGCGGGGGGGGGGGCCCCCCCCCCCCCCCCGGCCGCCGGCGGGGGGGGGGGGGGGGGGGCGGGGGGGCGCCCCGCGCGGGGGGGGGGGATCTCAACCCCCGCCGCGCGCGCGGGGCGGGGGGGCGC
>NZ_JBHYVB010000340.1:0-741 GCF_042750115.1 Streptomyces sp. NPDC059455 | reverse complement strand
CGCCACCCCATTGGGAATGCCCGTGCACCCTGTTGTTTAGAGGCGGTACGCCTGGTTTCGGGGGGTGCGGGCCCCCCGCCGCACACCGTCTGCCACGGGGGTGGTGTCCTGTTCGGCACGGGCGCGCACCATGTCCGGGGAGTCGAGTACGCACACCGGCGCTGGGACGGAGGTCGGGGTCGGCGACGACGGCGGCGACGACGACGACGGCAGGAGCCGTACGGTGTCGGAGTCGGCCAGGACCACGACCGGCCCGGCGTCGCCCAGCATGAACGCGATCCGCTCAGCCGGGTACGCGGGATCGATCGGGAGATAGGCGCCGCCCGCTTTGAGGACGGCCAGCAGCGCGACCACCGCTTCCGTGGTTCGGGGCAGGCACACGGCCACCACGCGCTCCGGCCCAGCTCCCCGGGCGATCAGCACACGGGCCAGCCTGTTCGCTCGCGCATCGAGCTCCGCGTAGGTCATGACATCGCCGTCGTAGGCCACGGCGGCTGCGTCGGGGGTGTGGGCGGCTTGGGCGGTCAGGAGGGCGGGGAGGGTGGTGGTGGCGGGTGAGGGGTGGGCGGTAGTGGGGTCGCCTTGGTGGAGGAGTGCGGTGCGCTCGGTGGTTGTCAGTAGGTCGATGTCACTGATCGGCTGGTCCGGGTCGGTCAGGGCTGTCTCCAGCAGGCGGCGCCACCGCTGGATGACCGAGGCGATCGTCCGCTCGGTGAAGATGTCGGTGTTGAACTCCACCGT
>NZ_JBHYVB010000339.1:0-8010 GCF_042750115.1 Streptomyces sp. NPDC059455 | reverse complement strand
CGGCGGGGCGGTCCGCCGGGGCGCGGGCGCTCGGCGGGGCGCCGTCCGGGGTCCGGGCGGGGGGGGCGGACGCCGCGGGGACGGGCCGGGCCGGGCACCCCGCGGCGGCGGGGGTCCTGGGGCGCGCTCACGCGACGGCCGCCTTCGGGTCGGTGGCCGCCGTCGTCGGCTCAGTGGCCGCCGTCGGCTTGGCGACCGTCCTCGACTCGATGGCCGTCCACGGCTCGGCTGCCGTCCACCGGGTCCGGGCGGCCGTCCACCGGGCCCGGGCGGCCGTCCGCGCGGGCGGGCTGGGCTGGGCGCAGGCTGGGGATCGCGTCACCGTGTCACCTACTGAGGGGCCGGGGTGGAGTTCGCGGAGGCGGAGGCGGAGGCGGAGGTGGATACGGAGGCGGAGTGGCCGGCGGGCAGCCCCCACGGGGTCACCGAGGCCACGGCGGACGGCGGCGTCGGCGGCGCGAGGGCGGACGGAGTGGGCGACGCCTCGGACGGCGCGGTGCCGAGCGAGGGCGGCAGCACCCGGCCGGGGCCACCGAGCACCGAGGGCTGCCCCGTGGCGGGCGCAGGCACCCCGCTGACCGAGCCGTCCGGGTTGAGGAAGGCGGGGGTACCGCCGGGTACCATCCCCAGCTCCCGGGCGCGCCGCTCCAGCTCGCCGGGCGCGGAGAGCTGGTCCACGTCCTGTTGGAGGGCCTGGCGCTCGTCGGTGAGCTCCTTGGTCTGCTTCTCCAGTCTGGTGAGCTCGAACGACCCTTGATTGAGGGAGGAGTTCAGCAGCAGCAGCGCGATCAGGCCGGAGCCGAGCAGCACCACGACGAGCAGCACGAAGGGCGCGCGCCTGGCCGTGGTGGCGCCCGGCGCCGGCCGTCCTTTCGGGCCCGTCCCCCGCGCACTCATGGGGTGACTTCTTCCCGGATGCGCTCCGCCCCCCGGAACCGCGCCGGGGCGGCCCGGCGGTTCTCGGCGATCTCCTCCTCGGTGGGCAGTTCCGCGCCACGGGTGAGCAGCTTCAGCCGGGGCTGGTACTGCTCGGGGATGACCGGCAGCCCCGGGGGCGCCGTATTGCCGGCACCGGCCGCGAGCACCTGCTTGACCAGGCGGTCCTCCAGCGAGTGATACGACAGCACGGCGATCCGACCGCCGACCGCGAGCGCCCTTACGGCCGCCGGGATGGCCCGCTCCAGGACCGCGAGCTCGCCGTTGACCTCGATCCGCAGCGCCTGGAAGGTGCGCTTGGCCGGATTGCCGCCGGTGCGCTTGGCGGCCTGCGGCAGCGCATCGCGGATCAGCTCGACGAGCCGGGCGCTGTTGGTGAACGGCTCCTTGGCGCGCTCGCGCACCACCGCGTCCACGATCTTCTTGGCGAACTTCTCCTCGCCGTACGTCCGCAGGATGCGCACCAGATCGCCCGGCGGATAGGTGTTGAGCACCTCCGCCGCGCTGACTCCGGTGGTCTGGTCCATCCGCATGTCCAGCGGGGCGTCCTGGGCGTAGGCGAAACCGCGCCCGGCCTCGTCCAGCTGCATGGACGACACGCCGAGGTCGAAGAGGATCCCCTGGACGCGCGGGACGCCGAGCCGGTCGAGGACCTCGGGCAGCTCGTCGTAGACCGCGTGGACCAGCGTCGCCCGATCGCCGTAAGGGGCGAGCCGCTCCCCGGCGAGCCGCAGCGCGGACGGGTCGCGGTCGAGGGCGATCAGCCGGGCCTCGGGGAAGTCGCGCAGCAGCGCCTCGCTGTGGCCGCCGAGGCCCAGGGTGCAGTCGACCACGACCGCGCCGGGCTGGGCGAGAGCGGGGGCCAGCATGTCCAGACAGCGCTGGAGCATGACGGGAACATGGAGAGCGTTACTGCTCATTGCGCTGCTCGTGCGCCCTTCTGAGGATCGGGCGAGGATGATACGCACCGCCGGGTCCCCGCCCGCTCTGAAGGGGAAGTGGCCTACTGGCGCCGGGGAAGTGACGTCAGGCGACCGGAGCGGGAGGAGGCCGAGGGGTGCGTACGCACCGCGCTCACGCGAAATTCCGGGATCCGAGGGGAGCGTCACGCCTCCCACTTCGCGCCACTTTAGTCCACTCGTCCCTTCGGTCAACCAACCGGCCTGCGCGTCCCGCCCCAGGGGTGGCATCCCCTCCCCCGGGCACCGGACACCGGGGCGCGGGGGGTTGTGGATTGCCTCACATCACCCCTTCGGCCCACCCCGTTGCCCTCGTTTGCCCTACCTAAAGAGAAGACAAAATTCCCTGGTGAGAGGTAGCGTCGTCATCATGTCGATATCAGCGCCGCAGCCGAACCCGTCCACCGACCGCGACGCCCGTACGGGAGACACGGTCACCGACAGCCTCGTGGAGGCCAACCGCATTTACGCCGAGAAGTTCAGCGACCCGGGAATGGACGCGCGGCCGGTGCGGCGCGTCGCCATCGTCGCCTGCATGGACGCCCGTCTGGACCTGCACGAGGCACTCGGTCTGGAGCTGGGCGACTGCCACACCATTCGCAACGCGGGCGGTGTGGTCACCGACGACATCATCCGGTCCCTGACCATCAGCCAGCGGGCCCTCGGGACCCGCAGCGTCGTGCTCATCCACCACACCGGCTGCGGTCTGCTGAGCCTCACCGAGGACTTCCGGCACGAGCTGGAGGAGGAGGTGGGACAGCGCCCGTCGTGGGCGGTCGAGGCGTTCAAGGACCTCGACGCCGATGTCCGCCAGTCGATGGAGCGGGTGCGCACCTCGCCGTTCCTGGTGCACACCGACGACGTCCGCGGCTTTGTCTTCGATGTGACGACGGGTCTGCTGCGGGAGGTCACGCCGCGGACGTGAGAGATGCTGAAGATACGGAAGGGATTCAGCACTCGAACTCGTACAAGCGTGACAAATAACCCCGGGTTATCCACAGCCGAGTGACGCGAAGCCGCGGAGACCGCAAGAATGCATAGGTGACATCGTCCCCCGCAACCACGCGGGGGTCCGATGTCAGCGTTTGCGGTGGGCCGGTCCGTTCCGAGGGCAACGGCCCTGAGAACGGGCCGAGGAGGGCCGGGTGACGACCTATGACGAGCGAGCGAGCCTCAGCGATCTGACCACCACAGCGGATCGGATCCGCAGGTCGGTGGAGGGTGTGATCGAGGGCAAGCCCGAGGTCGTACGGCTTTCGCTGACCGTGCTGCTCGCCGAGGGGCATCTGCTGATCGAGGACGTCCCGGGCGTGGGCAAGACGATGCTGGCCAAGGCGCTCGCCCGGTCCATCGACTGCTCCGTGCGGCGGATCCAGTTCACCCCGGACCTACTGCCGTCCGACATCACCGGCGTGAGCATCTTCGACCAGCAGCGCAAGGAGTTCGAGTTCAAACCGGGCGCCATCTTCGCCCAGATCGTGATCGGCGACGAGATCAACCGCGCCTCGCCCAAGACCCAGTCCGCGCTGCTGGAGTCGATGGAGGAGCGCCAGGTCACCATCGACGGGGAAAGCTATGAGCTGCCCAACCCCTTCATGGTGGTGGCCACGCAGAACCCGGTCGAGATGGAGGGCACCTATCCGCTGCCCGAGGCGCAGCGCGACCGCTTCATGGCCCGTGTCTCCATCGGCTACCCCAGCCCGCAGGCCGAGCTCCAGATGCTGGACGTGCACGGCGGGGTCTCCCCGCTGGACGACCTGCAGCCCGTCGCGCACGCCCATGAGATCGTCAAGCTGATCGAGGCGGTGCGCTCGGTGCACGTCGCCGAGGCCGTCCGGCGCTACGCGGTGGACCTGGTGACCGCCACCCGCAACCACCCCGATCTGCGGCTGGGCGCCTCGCCGCGCGCCACGCTGCATCTGCTGCGGGCCGCCAAGGCGTCGGCCGCGCTGGCCGGGCGGGACTTCGCGCTGCCGGACGATGTGCAGACCCTCGCCGTCGCGGTGCTGGCCCACCGGCTGCTGCCCACCGCGCAGGCCCAGCTGAACCGCCGCACCTCCGAGCAGGTCGTCGCGGACATCGTGCAGCGCACCCCGGTGCCCACCTCCGCCCAGCGCGGCGCGGGCGGGATGCCGCCCATGCCACCCATGCCCCCGGCCGACTTCGGCCGGCAGCAGCCGGGCGCGCGGAGGCTGTGATGGCCGCAGGGGGGACGGACATGGGCCCCGAGGGACCCGGCGCCGGCGAGCAGCCGGGCGGGCTGCGGTCCGCCCTCGCCGGTCTGACCACCCGCGGCCGTTCCTTCCTGGCCGCCGGGGTGGCCGCCGCGGTGTGCAGCTACGTCCTGGGCCAGGCGGATCTGCTGCGGGTCGGGCTGCTGCTGGCCGCGCTGCCGCTGGTCTGTGTGGCCGTGGTCTACCGCACCCGATACCGGGTGGCGGGCAGCCGACGGCTCGCGCCCGCGCGGGTGCCGGCGGGCTCCGAGGCCCGGGTGCACCTGCGGATGGACAATGTCTCGCGGCTGCCCACCGGGCTGCTGATGCTCCAGGACCGGGTGCCCTATGTGCTCGGGCCGCGCCCGAGGTTCGTGCTGGACCGGGTGGAGCCGGGCGGCCGCCGCGAGGTGTCCTACCGGGTCCGCTCGGATCTGCGCGGCCGCTATCCGCTGGGCCCGCTCCAGCTGCGGCTGAGCGATCCGTTCGGGATGTGCGAGCTCACCCGCGCCTTCAGCGCCTACGACACGCTCACGGTGGTGCCCCGGGTCGAGCCGCTGCCCCCGGTGCGCCTGACCGGCGAGGCCGCGGGGTACGGGGACGGGCGGCACCGCTCGCTGGCCCTGGCCGGTGAGGACGATGTCATCCCGCGCGGCTATCGCATAGGCGACGATCTGCGCCGGGTGCACTGGCGCTCCACCGCGCGCTACGGGGAGCTCATGGTCCGCCGGGAGGAGCAGCCGCAGCGGGCCCACTGCACGGTGCTGCTGGACACCCGGCGCACCGCCCACTACGGCTCCGGGCCGGACTCGGCCTTCGAATGGGCGGTCTCCGGGGCGGCCTCGGCCGCGGTCCACCTGCTGGAGCGGGGCTATGCGGTCCGGCTGCTGACCGACACCGGAAGCTCGGTGCCGGGCCCGGACGGCGGAGGCGGCTTCACCGGTTCCACCCATGACTCGGCGGAGACGGCCGGGCTGATGCTGGACACCCTCGCCGTGGTGGACCACTCCGACGGCGGAGGGCTCTCGCCCGCCTTCGAGGTGCTGCGCGGCGGCGGTGAGGGGCTGCTGGTGGCCTTCCTGGGCGATCTGGACGAGGAGCAGGCGGTGATGGCCGCCCGGATGCGGCACCGCACCACGGCCGCGGTGGCGTTTGTGCTGGACGGCGCCGCCTGGTCGCGCGGGGCGGAGTTCGGAAGCACACAGGAGCTGGAGGACCGGCTGCGGCGGCTGCGCGAGGCGGGGTGGACGGCGCTGCCGGTCGGCCCCGGGGCCTCGCTGACGCAGCTGTGGCGGCAGGCCGACGCCCAGGGCGCCACCCGGGCGGACGCCGGAAGCCGCCCGGTCGGCGGCATGACAGGGAGCTGGACATGAGTGGAAGCGTTCGGCTCGCGATATGTGCGGCGCTGGCCACGGTGGCGGCGGCCTGTGCGCTGCTGCCGCTGGTGGATCCGGCGAGCTGGCTGCTGCAGGCCCTCCTGTTGCTGACGGTCCAGAGCGCCGCGGGCGTGGCGGCCCGCCGGATGCCGCTGGCCCGCCCCCTGACAGTGGCCGCGCAGGCCGTGGTGACGCTGCTGCTGCTCACCCTGGCCTTCGCACACGACCAGGCGCTGGGCGGGCTGCTGCCGAGCCCGCAGGCGCTCCACGAGTTCGCGCTGCTGCTGCGCGACGGCGCCGACGACGTGGGGCAGTACGCGATCCCCGCGCCGCTCACCGACGGCATCCGGCTGATGCTGGTGGGCGGGGTGCTGCTGATCGGCCTGGTGGTCGACGCGCTCGCGGTGACGTACCGCAGCGCGGCCCCCGCCGGGCTTCCGCTGCTCGCGCTCTACTCGGTGGCGGCCGGTCTGTCCGACGACGGGAGCGACTGGCTGTGGTTCCTGCTGGCGGCGGCCGGCTATCTGCTGCTGCTCCTGGCCGAGGGCCGGGACCGGCTGTCCCAGTGGGGCCGGGTGTTCAGCGGCGGTGCCCCGCATCCGGCGGGTATGCCGCCCTCGGGCCTGGCCGGGGCCGGAGGCAGCCCGGCGCTCGCCCCGGTGCGCACCGGCCGCCGGATCGGCGTGCTGGCGCTCGGCATCGCGCTCGCGGTGCCCGCGGTGCTGCCGTCCCTGGGCGGCGGGCTGCTGGACCGGCAGGGCGGCAACGGCGGGCCGGGCAGCGGCGGCGGCACGATCTCGGCGGTCAATCCGCTGGTGTCGCTCCAGGACAGCCTGAACCAGCCGGAGAACAAGGAGGTGCTGCGCTATCGCACCTCCTCGCAGACCACCCAGGACCTCTATCTGCGGATCGTGGCGCTCGACCGGTTCGACGGCACCTCGTGGAAGTCATCCGAGCGGCATGTCACCGATGTGCCCAATCAGCTTCCCTCGCCCGCCGGGCTCGGCCCCTCGGTCCGGGTCTCCTCGATCGACACCTCGATCTCGGCCGCCGACTGGTACGCGCAGAACTGGCTGCCCCTCCCCTACCCCGCGTCCAGGGTCGAGATCGACGGCCGCTGGCGCTATGAGCCGGAGGGCCGCACGCTGGTCGGCGACCGCGGCCAGACCACCCGGGGCGCGCGCTACCGGGTCACCAGCCTGCTGGTGGAGCCGACGGCCGACCAGCTGGCGGCCGCCCCGGCACCGCCCTCCCGGCTGCGGAACGAGTACACCGAGGTGCCGGACTCGCTGCCGTCCGTGGTGGCCCGTACGGCGCGGGAGGTGACCGCCGGCGCGGCGAACGCGTACGAGAAGGCGGTCAAGCTCCAGGACTGGTTCGCGGTGAACGGAGGATTCCGTTACGACACCCAGGTGCAGTCCGGCAGCGGCTCGGCCGCCATCGTCCGTTTCCTGAAGCAGAAGGAGGGCTTCTGCGTCCACTTCTCCTTCTCGATGGCGGCGATGGCCCGGACGCTGGGCATTCCGGCCCGAGTCGCGGTCGGGTTCACGCCCGGCACCGCCCAGGCGGACGGCTCGGTGTCGGTGGGCCTGAAGGACGCGCACGCCTGGCCGGAGCTGTACTTCGAGGGCGTGGGCTGGACCCGTTTCGAGCCCACCCCGAGCCGGGGCTCCCAGCCCGACTACACGATGGAGCAGACGCCCTCGGGCACCCCGACCGACGAGCCCACGACCGAGCCCACCGAGACCTCGGAGCCGACGGCCGCGCCGACCGCGTCCGACAGCTGCTCCCCGGACATGAAGAAGCTGGGCACCTGTGGCGGCGCCGCGGCCCAGCAGCCGGACAACGGCGCCTCGGGCGGGGGCTGGTCGGCCACCAAGGTCACCAGCTGGAGTTCGCTGGCGGTGCTGCTGGCCGTGGTGCCCCTGCTGCCCATGCTGTGGCGGCGGCGGATACGGACCCGCAGACTGAACGGCTCGGGCGGGCGCACCGAGCAGGACGCGGCCGACCGGGTGCTCGCCGCATGGCGTGAACTCACCGACTCGGCCTGGGACTTCGGCGTACTGCCGGACGACTCGCTGACCTCGCGCAGAGCGGTGGCCCGGATGGCGCGGATCGCCGGGCTCGACGACGAGCCGGCCCGGGCGGCACAGCGGGTGGCCGAGGCGGTCGAGCAGGTGCTGTACGCACCGCAGCCGCGCCCGGTCACGGGCGTCGCGGACGACGTCCGGCTGGTGCTGGCCGGATTCCGGGCCAAGGCGAGGCGGCGGGAGCGGCTGCGGGCGCTGCTGGCCCCGCGGTCCGCGGCCCAGCTGTTGTGGGCGGCAGGACAGCGCTGGTCCGCGCTGGTCGATCGGTGGGGAGCGCCCCGCTGGGCCCGCTGGGCCTCCCAGCTGCGGACCCCGCGCGGCCAGCAGGAGAACTGATCCCCGGGCGGCCCTGAGCGCCCACGGCTGAGCCCCCGCGCATGGCGCGGGGGCTCAGTCGTGGGCAAAAACGCACCACGAAAACGCCCCGGAAAGGCAC
>NZ_JBHYVB010000338.1:0-8075 GCF_042750115.1 Streptomyces sp. NPDC059455 | reverse complement strand
GTCGTACGGGAGGACCGCCCCGGGGACCGACGGCTCGTGGCATACGTCGTCCCTGACGGGGATGTGGATACTGCGGGGCTGCGGGAGTACGTGGCGGAGCGGCTGCCGGACCACATGGTCCCCGCCGCCGTCGTCGCCCTGGACGCCCTCCCGGTCACCGTCAACGGCAAGCTGGACCGCGCCGCCCTCCCCGCCCCCGACTTCACGGACGTCGCCGAGGGGCGCGGCCCGGCCACTCCCACCGAAGAGATCCTCAGCAGCCTCTACGGCGAGGTCCTCGGCCTGGAGTGGGTCGGTGCCGATGCCTCCTTCTTCGAGCTGGGCGGTGACTCCCTGCTCGCGATGCGGCTCATCGCCCGGATCCGCGCCGTCCTCGACGCCGAGGTCAGCATCGGCGATCTGTTCGCCATCCCCACCGTCGCCGGCGTCGCCCAACTGGTGGGCGAACTCGGCGGCGAGTCCCGGGCGCCGCTGATGGCGCGGTCGCGGCCCGAGGTGTTGCCGCTGTCGTTCGAGCAGCAGCGGATGTGGTTCCTGAACCGGCTCGAAACCACCGGCGAGGGAGCCGCGTACAACCTCCCCCTGGCCCTGCGGCTCTCCGGCGACCTCGACATCCCCGCGCTGGAAGCCGCCCTCGGCGATGTCGCCGACCGGCACGAGAGCCTGCGTACGATCTTCCCGGAGACCTCGGGCGTCCCCCGCCAGCAGATTCTGCACGGTGCGGCGGGCCGACCCTCGCTGACGGTGGTGCACACCGCCGCGGACGAGGTGTCCGCGCAGCTCGGGGCGTACGCGAACCAGCCGTTCGATGTCCGCACCGAACTGCCCTGGCGCGTAAGCCTCTTGGTGACCGGACCGGCCGAATACGTCCTCATGGGCGCCGTCCACCACATCGCCGCCGACGGCTGGTCGATGGGCATCCTCGCGGGCGACATCGGTACCGCCTACGCGGCCCGGCGCGCGGGCCGGCTGCCCGGATGGAACCCCCTGCCGGTGCAGTATGGGGACTACGCCCTGTGGCAGCGCGAGGTGCTGGGCGACCTCGGCGATCCGCAGAGTGTGATCAGCGGGCAACTGGACTACTGGCGACAGACGCTCTCCGGTGTCCCGCAGGAGCTGGACCTGCCGACCGACCGGCCCCGACCCGCGGTGTCCTCTTTCACCGGCGGCGAAACGCCGTTCGAGGTGAACGCGGAGACCCACGCCCGGCTGGTGGAGCTCGCCCAGCGCGGCCGGGCGACGATGTTCATGGTGATGCACACGGCGCTGGCGGTTGTGCTGTCGCGGATGGGTGCGGGTACGGACATCCCCATCGGTACGGCGACGGCGGGCCGTGGTGACGCGGCGCTGGACGGGCTGGCCGGGTTCTTCATCAACACCCTGGTGCTGCGCACCGACCTGAGCGGCGACCCGTCGGTCACCGAACTGCTCGCCCGGGTGCGGGAGGCCGATCTGGCGGCGTACGCGCATCAGGACGTGCCGTTCGAGCGGCTGGTCGAGGATCTCAACCCCACCCGGTCGCGGGGCCGGCACCCGCTCTTCCAGGTGTCGCTCACCATGCATAAACTGCCGCAGGGCCGTCGGCCGTGGGAGCTGGCCGGGCTGGAGGTGAGCGGCCTCCCGGCCGCCGCTCCGGCGGCTCGGTTCGATCTGTCGGCGACGGTGGCCGAGCGCCGCGACCAGGAGGGCGCGCCGACGGGGCTGATGGGCTCGCTGCTCTACGCGACTGATCTGTTTGACGAGGGCACGGTGCGGTTGTTGGCGGGGCGGTTGGTGCGGGTGTTGGAGCAGGTGGCGGCGGATCCTGGGGTGCGGGTCAGTGGGATTGGTGTGTTGGGGGAGGGTGAGCGTTCGCGGGTGGTGGGGGAGTGGAATGCCACTGGGCGTTCGGTGTCGGGGGTGTCTTTGGTGGTGTTGTTCGCGGCGCGGGTGGCGGAGGCGCCGGGTGCGGTGGCTGTGGTGGGGGCGGACGGCCGGGAGTGGTCGTACGGGGAGTTGGCGGAGCGTGCGGATCGGGTGGCGGGTGCTTTGGCTGTGCGGGGTGTGGGGCGTGGTGATCTGGTGGGTGTGGTGATGGAGCGGTCGGTGGAGTTGGTGGCGGTGTGGCTGGGTGTGGTGAGGGTGGGGGCTGGGTTTGTGCCGGTGGATGTGGGGTGGCCGGTGGCGCGGCGGGGGTTGGTGTTGGGGCAGGTGGGGTTGGTGGTGGCGGATCGGGGTGTTGGGGTGCGGGGTGGGGTGGTGGTGGTTGAGGTGTTCGAGGGGGCGGAGAGCGCGCCGGAGGTGGTGGTTTCGGGGGAGGACGTGGCGTATGTGATGTTCACGTCTGGTTCGACGGGTGTGCCGAAGGGTGTGGCGGTCAGTCATGGTGCGGTGGCCGCGTTGGTGGTGGATGGGTGTTGGAGTGCGGCGGCGCGGCGTCGGTTGTTGATGCATGCGCCGCATGCGGTTGATGTGGCGGTCTTTGAGGTGTGGGTGCCGCTGGTGAGTGGCGGGCAGGTGGTGGTGGCGCCGCCGGGTCGGGTGGATGCGGCGGTGTTGGCGGGTTTGGTGAAGGCGTATGGGCTGACGGCTGTGCATGTGACGGCTGGGTTGTTCGGTGTGCTGGCGGAGGAGTCGCCGGAGTGTCTGTCGGGTCTGGCGGAGGTGCTGACGGGTGGCGATGTGGTGCCTGCTGGTGCGGTGGCTCAGGTCAAGGCCGCTTGCCCGGGGATCGAGATCCGGCACTTGTACGGTCCCACCGAGACCACCCTGTGTGCCACGACGTACGCGGTTGCTCCTGAGGCCGAGGCTCCGGCGGTGTTGCCGATCGGTCGGCCGCGCGACAACACCAAGGCGTTCGTCCTCGACGAATACCTGAAGCCCGTACCCGTCGGGGTGAGGGGCGAGCTCTATCTCGCCGGAGCCGGACTCGCCCGTGGGTACACGGGACACCCTCGCCTCACGTCCGAGCGCTTCGTCGCGGCGCCCTTCGCCGAGCCGGGTGCACGTATGTATCGCACGGGCGACCTCGCGCGATGGACGGCTGACGGTGAGTTGGTGTTCGCGGGTCGGGCGGATGAGCAGGTGAAGATCCGTGGTTTCCGGGTGGAACCGGGTGAGATCGAAGCCGTCCTCGCCGCGCACGAGAGTGTGGGCCAGGTCGCGGTCATCGTTCGCGAGGACCGGCAGGGCGACAAGCGCCTCGTTGCCTACGTCGTACGTAACGGCAACGGGCATGGCGAGAGCGGTCTGACCGGGCTGCGGGAGTACGTGGCCGAGCGGCTGCCCGAGTACATGGTCCCGGCGACCGTGATGGCCATTGACACCCTCCCCGTCACCGCCAACGGCAAGCTGGACCGTGCCGCCCTCCCCGCCCCCGAGTTCGGCGGCGCCACCGGGCGCGGCCCCGCCACCCCGGTCGAGGAGATCGTCGCAGGGGTCTTCGGCGAGGTGCTCGGGCTGGACTGGGTGGACGCGGAGGCATCCTTCTTCGAGCTGGGCGGTGACTCCCTGCTCGCGATGCGGCTCATCGCCCGCATCCGCGCCGTCCTGGGGGCGGAGCTCACCATCGGGGAGCTCTTCGCGGCCTCCTCGGCCGCCGGCGTGGCCCGGCTGGTGGACGCGGCAACCGGCCAGACGCACGCCGCGCTGACGTCGCGGCCCCGGCCGGAGGTGTTGCCGCTGTCTTTCGAGCAGCAGCGGATGTGGTTCCTCAACCAGCTCGAAGGCGCGGGCGAAGGCGCGGCGTACAACCTGCCCCTGGCCCTGCGGATGTCCGGCGAACTGGACCTCGCGGCGCTGGAGGCCGCGCTGGGCGATGTCGCCGACCGGCATGAGAGCCTGCGCACGATCTACCCGGCGAGCGAAGGCGTCCCGCGTCAGCAGGTGCTCGAAGGCGCCGCGGGCAGGCCGCCGCTGGTCGTGGTGGACACCACCGAGGACCAGATCGCCGACACCCTTACGGCTCACGTGGGCCGTGGCTTCGATGTCAGCGTCGATCTGCCCTGGCGGATCCGGCTGCTCAGGACCGGCCCCACGGACTACATCCTGCTGATCGTGGCGCACCACATCGCGGTGGACGGCTGGTCGATGGGCGTACTCGCGCAGGACCTGGAGACCGCCTACACCGCCCGCCACCAGGGCCGACTCCCGGTCTGGGAGCCGCTGCCCGTGCAGTACGCGGACTACGCGCTCTGGCAGCGCGAGGTGCTGGGCGACCTCGGCGATCCGCAGAGTGTGATCAGTGGACAGCTGGACTACTGGCGGCGGGCGCTCGCCGGCGCACCGGAGGAGCTGGACCTGCCGACCGACCGGCCCCGACCGGCCACGCCGACGTTCCGCGGGCGAACCCTGCCGGTGGAGGTGGACGCGGAGACCCATGCCCGGCTGGTGGAGCTGGCGCGACGCGGCCGGGCGACGATGTTCATGGTCGTGCACGCGGCGTTGGGGGTTCTGCTGTCGCGGATGGGTGCGGGTACGGACATCCCCGTCGGTACGGCGACCGCGGGTCGCGGTGACGCGGCGCTGGATGGGCTGGCCGGTTTCTTCGTCAACACGCTGGTCCTGCGCACCGACCTGAGCGCCGACCCGGGCTTCGATGAGCTGCTGGCCCGGGTGCGGGAGGCCGATCTGGCGGCGTACGCGCATCAGGATGTGCCGTTCGAGCGGCTGGTCGAGGATCTCAACCCGACCCGGTCGCTCTCCCGAAACCCGCTCTTCCAGATCACACTCGTCCTCCAGAACCTGCCCGCGTCCCAGGGCCGGTGGAATCTGTCCGGGCTGCGGGTCGGGCCGCTGGAGGCCACCTCGCAGGAGTCCACCGCGAAGTTCGACCTGTCGCTGACCCTGGCCGAACGGCGCGACAGCGAAGGCGATCCGGCCGGGCTCGTGGGCGGGCTGTTGTATGCGACTGATCTGTTTGACGAGGGCACGGTGCGGTTGTTGGCGGGGCGGTTGGTGCGGGTGTTGGAGCAGGTGGCGGCGGATCCTGGGGTGCGGGTCAGTGGGATTGGTGTGTTGGGGGAGGGTGAGCGTTCGCGGGTGGTGGGGGAGTGGAATGCCACTGGGCGTTCGGTGTCGGGGGTGTCTTTGGTGGAGTTGTTCGCGGCGCGGGTGGCGGAGGCGCCGGGTGCGGTGGCTGTGGTGGGGGCGGACGGCCGGGAGTGGTCGTACGGGGAGTTGGCGGAGCGTGCGGATCGGGTGGCGGGTGCTTTGGCTGTGCGGGGTGTGGGGCGTGGTGATCTGGTGGGTGTGGTGATGGAGCGGTCGGTGGAGTTGGTGGCGGTGTGGCTGGGTGTGGTGCGGGGGGGGGCTGGGTTTGTGCCGGTGGATGTGGGGTGGCCGGTGGCGCGGCGGGGGTTGGTGTTGGGGCAGGTGGGGTTGGTGGTGGCGGATCGGGGTCTTGGGGTGCCGGGTGCGGTGGTGGTGGATGAGCTGTTCGAGGGGGCGGAGAGCGCGCCGGAGGTGGTGGTTTCGGGGGAGGACGTGGCGTATGTGATGTTCACGTCTGGTTCGACGGGTGTGCCGAAGGGTGTGGCGGTCAGTCATGGTGCGGTGGCCGCGTTGGTGGTGGATGGGTGTTGGAGTGCGGCGGCGCGGGGTCGGGTGTTGATGCATGCGCCGCATGCGTTTGATGTGGCGGTCTTTGAGGTGTGGGTGCCGCTGGTGAGTGGCGGGCAGGTGGTGGTGGCGCCGCCGGGTCGGGTGGATGCGGCGGTGTTGGCGGGTTTGGTGAAGGCGTATGGGCTGACGGCTGTGCATGTGACGGCTGGGTTGTTCGGTGTGCTGGCGGAGGAGTCGCCGGAGTGTCTGTCGGGTCTGGCGGAGGTGCTGACGGGTGGCGATGTGGTGCCTGCTGGTGCGGTGGCTCAGGTCAAGGCCGCTTGCCCGGGGATCGAGATCCGGCACTTGTACGGTCCCACCGAGACCACCCTGTGTGCCACGACGTACGCGGTTGCTCCTGAGGCCGAGGCTCCGGCGGTGTTGCCGATCGGTCGGCCGCGCGACAACACCAAGGCATTCGTCCTCGACGAATACCTCAACCCCGTGCCCCCGGGCGTCAGGGGCGAGCTGTATCTCGCGGGTTCCGGGCTCGCTCACGGCTATCTCGGTCGGCCGGGGCTGTCGGCGGAGCGCTTCGTAGCGTGCCCGTTCACGGGTGGGCGGATGTATCGCACCGGCGACCTGGTGCGGTGGACGGCCGATGGCGAGTTGGTGTTCGCGGGTCGGGCGGATGAGCAGGTGAAGATCCGTGGCTTCCGGGTGGAACCGGGTGAGATCGAGGCCGTCCTCGCCGCGCACGAGAGTGTGGGCCAGGTCGCGGTCATCGTTCGCGAGGACCGGCAGGGCGACAAGCGCCTCGTTGCCTACGTCGTACCCAACGGCGACAGCGAGAGTGATCTGACCGGGCTGCGGGAGTACGTGGCCGAGCGATTGCCCGAGTACATGGTCCCGGCCACCCTGGTCCCCCTGGACACCCTCCCCGTCACCGCCAACGGCAAGCTGGATCGCGCCGCCCTCCCCGCCCCCGACTTCACCGGTACCACCTCCGGCCGGGGCCCGGCGACGCCGACCGAGGAGATCCTCTGCGGGCTCTTCGCCGAGGTGCTGGGCCTGGAGCGGGTCGGCGCGGAGGACTCGTTCTTCGAGCGGGGCGGCGATTCTCTGCTCGCCATGCGGCTGCTCGCCCGAATCCGGTCGGTGCTGGACGCCGACATCGGGATCGGCAAGCTGTTCACGGCGCCGACGGCGGCCGGGGTCGCCCGACTGCTCGACGCCCGTGAGGACGGCACCACCCGGACCGCGCTGACGCCGCGGCCGAGGCCGGAGGTGCTGCCGCTCTCGTACGCCCAGCAGCGGATGTGGTTCCTCAACCGGCTCGAAGGCGTCGGCGAAGGCGCGGGCTACAACCTGCCGCTGGCGCTACGGATATCGGGAGACCTGGACACCGCCGCTCTGGAGGCCGCGCTGGGCGATGTCGCCGACCGGCACGAGAGCCTGCGCACGCTCTTCCCCGAGACGGACGGCGAGCCCCGGCAGCAGGTGCTGGAGGGCGACGCGGGCCGGCCGCCGCTGATCGTCGTGGAGACCACACCGGACGAACTCGGTGCGACACTCGCGGCGCAATCCGGGCGTGGCTTCGAGCTGAGCGCCGATCTACCGTGGCGCATCCGGCTGTTGGTGACCGGGCCCATGGAGTACGTGCTGCTCATCGTGGCGCACCACATCGCGGTGGACGGCTGGTCGATGGGCGTGCTGGCGCGGGACATCGGCGTGGCGTACGCCGCCCGTCGGGCGGGTGGCGCGCCGGGGTGGGAGCCGCTGCCGGTGCAGTACGCGGACTACGCGCTGTGGCAGCGCGAGGTGCTGGGCGACCTCGAGGACCCGGACAGCGTGATCAGCGGCCAGTTGGACTACTGGCGCGCGGCCCTGGCCGACGCCCCTCAGGAGCTGACGCTGCCGACCGACCGGCCGCGCCCGCCCACGTCCTCCTTCCGGGGCGGCACGGTGCCCATGCGGTTGGACGCCGAGACCCATGACCGGCTGGTGGCGGTCGCACAGCAGGGCAACGCCACCATGTTCATGGTCGCCCAGGCCGCACTGGCCGTGCTGCTGGCCCGGCTGGGCGCGGGCACGGACATTCCCATCGGCACCGCGATCGCAGGGCGTGGCGACGAGGCCATGGACGCCCTGGCCGGGTTCTTCGTCAACACGCTGGTCTTGCGGACGGACGTCAGCGCCGACCCGACGTTCAGCGAGGTGCTGGCGCGGGTGCGGGAGACCGATCTGGCCGCGTACGCCCATCAGGACGTGCCGTTCGAGCGGCTGGTGGATGTGCTGAGCCCGGAGCGGTCGCTGGCGCGCAACCCGCTGTTCCAGGTCATGCTGGCGCTCCAGAGCGCCGCGCCGGAGAAGTGGGAGCTGCCCGGTCTGGAGGTCGACACGCTGCCGTCGACCGCGGACCCCGTGGCCCGCTTCGATCTGTCGCTGACGCTGATCGAGCACCGTGATGGTGTGGGGGCGCCGGCGGGGTTGGGTGGGGCGTTGTTGTTTGCGGTGGATTTGTTTGATGAGGGTACGGCGCGGGGGTTGGTGGG
>NZ_JBHYVB010000337.1:5697-8106 GCF_042750115.1 Streptomyces sp. NPDC059455 | reverse complement strand
GTGTCCCCCTCAGACATGAGGATGAAGTCCATACCGACCCTTCCGACGAATGTTAGTGAGCGATAACGTAGGTCGTAGCCCAGCCCAGGTCAAGGTCGCAAATCTGTTAGGTATTGGTAACTTCGTGGGGTTGGCCAGGTGCGCACAGGAAGAGGAGACCCCACCATGAGTGAGTTGCGGATTGAGCATTTGACCTCGTCTGATATCGCGGAAGCCATGGCGAGGGGTATGCGTACGGCGATCTTGCCGCTGGGTGCGACGGAGCAGCATGGCGCGCATCTACCGCTGTCCGTCGACAGCGATCATGCTGACCGGCTGGGTGTCCTTGTCGCCGAGCGGCTTGGCGACGCGCTTGTGCTTCCGACGGTGCGGATCGGTTGTTCTGCGCACCACCTGGGGTTCGCCGGGACACTGTCCCTGCAGGCCGGTACGCTCGAGGCGATCTGCGCAGACTGCTGCGAGAGTCTTGCTGTGCACGGGTTCCGTCGCGTTGCGATCTTCTCGGCGCACATCGGCAACTACCCGCTGCTCAAAGACATCGAATCAAGGCTTGCCGAGCGGCTTTCCTGCGACCTAGATGTCATCGCCTACTCAGACTCGACAGCAGTCCTCCAAGCGTGGCGCTCCGCAGCCCAGCAGGTCGCCGGCCTCGCCGACCACGTCGGAGGCCATGCCGACGTCGCGGAAACTTCGATCATGCTGGCTGTGCGGCCCGAGGTGGTGCGAAACGATCGAGCTGCTGCGGGCTTCACCGGGTCGATGAACGATGAACTACTGGCTCGCGTATTCACGGACGGCGTGAGAGCAGTCGCTCCCAACGGAGTGCTTGGCGACCCGAAGGGCATGTCGTCTGAACTGGGATTTTCATGTCTAAACGCCGTAGCCGACCTGATCGCTGCCCATGCAGTGGCACGTTATCAGCCGCTCACTTAAGGTAGGTACTAGTAGGACTCCGTTAGGTCTTTGCGTCGGTTGTGTTCAGCTGCATGGTGGGTGTGTGGATGCACATGAAGTGAACCGTGTTCGGGCGTCGTTGGCGTTGTTCGTGGCGGATGTGTTCGCCTCGATGCCGCGGAAGGACCAGCGGGCCAAGAGCGACTGCTATCTGCGGGGGCTGATGCTGGAGGGCCGCCGCAAGTCGGTCCACATGGCCTCTCGGCTGCCGGACGGCAATGAGCAGAACCTGCAGCAGTTCGTGAACCAGTCGCCGTGGGATCCGGTGCCGGTGCGGCGGCGGATCGCGGAGCGGATGGTGCTGCGGATCGTTCCGGATGCCTGGGCAGTGGACGACGTGTCCTTCCCCAAGGACGGACGGATGTCGGTCGGTGTCGGGCATCAGTACTGCGGTGCGCTGGGCAAGCAGGCGAACTGCCAGGTCGCCATCAGCGTGCACGCGGTGTCCGACACGGCCTCGTGCCAGGTACTCGGTGGACTACTCAACGAGTACCACACCACGCCACTCCGATTGCCTCACCATCGACAGGGAACGCCCAGCTCAGCAGCCTGATCGGAATATTGACACCCTTCAGGGCAGCGGCACATACCGCACGGATGCTTCTGGGCGGGTTTGCGTGTCGGCGGCGTGCAGGCCGCCGTAGCGGTCCTTCCACACCCACACCGTGATCGTGTTGGACTGCTCTGCTGTTCCGGTGCCCGCGTTCGCGCGCGGCTTCGACGACACCGGGTCCTTCCCCACAGTCCGTGCAGGAGCCGTCGGGGCGGGCGCCAGCCTGTGCGTGTTCTGCACGCTTTACCCAGCGGTCGATCTCCTGGTGCTGGGACGCGGTGACGTACTTGCCTGCCTTGGCCGCCTCTTCGACGAGCAACTGCACCTGGCTGTACAGCGTCGCTTTCGACATGTGGCGCCGCGGACGGTGTCGCAGATCTCTCAGGACCCGGCGCACCGTCTCGAAGGCGGCCCGTGCGGTCAGCTCCGCCAACTCCTCTTCTGCCCGTTCCATGGCTCGCTCTGCGTTCGCGGCCTCCTGCACTCGGGTCTGCGCGACCGCGAAGTCGGCGGCGGCGCCCGCGATCCTGTCCTCGTCCTCGGCCCGGTCGTGCGCGGCGGTCGCGTTGGCGCGGGCCAGCAGTTCTCGGGCCAGCTGGACATTCCGGGTCGTGACGGCCTCGTCCAGGCGCGCGAACAGTCGCCCCCCTCTGATCGACAGCTGTTTCACCGGCGCTCGCCCGACACTGACTCGCCATCCGACAACACCCCGAGGAGATCAGTAGACAAGTGTCGGGGGGGGGGCGGGGCGGGCGCCCCCCCCCGGGGGTGGGGGGGGTTTTTGGCGCCCCCGCCGTCGGGGGGCGGGGTGTTGGGGGCGTCCCCCAATTCGCGGCTGGGGGGGGGTCGGGGAAAGCAGCCCGCGCAGGCGTCACGACCCGCCGGACACCCCCTAACGACTG
>NZ_JBHYVB010000337.1:0-5687 GCF_042750115.1 Streptomyces sp. NPDC059455 | reverse complement strand
ACCCCACACCCACCCCCACACCCCCCCTCTAGACTCATTCCCGGGGGGCGCCGCGCCGGGGCCCCCCCCCCCCCACAACCTGCTTCGTCCCTCAGGTTCTCACCACGTTTTGCGTGAGCGCGCCTCGACGACCAGGTCGGGGTCGGGAACCTGTCGCTTGGCAGCGACGGTGGCAAGCATCTGTTGCGAGAAGTGGAAACCGAAGTCTTCGGCAACGAGCTTGCGCCAGGGGCGAGACACGATGTTGTGGGTTGCCCAGCGGGCGAACCGCGGGCGCTTCATGATGTCGCCTGCGATCCCCCACGCCTTCGGCAGGAGCTCCTCACGCGGAAGTACGTCGCTGACGAGCCCGTAGTCGAGTGCTTTCCGCGCGGGGATGGAGCGGCCACTGTAGATGTCGTAGGCCGCCCGCTTCGTGCCCATCAGGTGCTGCAGGGCGAGCGAGAGTCCGTCTCCCGGCGCGGTGCCCGCCATGAAGTGCGGGTCCATGAAGTCTGCGTCTTCCGCGGCCAGAGTGATGTCGCAGAGTAGCGCGAACTCGGTGTGGATCCCGGGACCGTTTACCGCCGCGATCGTCGGGATGTCGAGGTTGTTGACGAAGTTCTCGATCAGCTTCCACGCATCGATGGTCTGCTGAAAGATGTAGTCGGGCTCCTCGTCGACGATGGGCCGTGGCCACGTCTCCTCGGGGTCGCCTCGGAACCAGGTCTCGCCGGTGCCGGTCAGGATGAGGACATGGTTGTCGGGGTCGTTGCCCACGTCCTGCCACACCCGGTTCCACGCGTTGTGGGCGGCCCAGTTGTGGATGTACGGACCTCCGTCAGTGTGGAGCCGAAGCTCGATGATCCCGTTCTCCCTGCGCATCTTGAAGAAGGCGGCGTACTTCTCTGAGTACTCTTCATATGCGGTCGGTGGAACGTGGCCTTCCCAGCGGGGGTCTGACATGGTCGCCAAGGTCGTCCTCCTTCGTCAGCGCCGGGATACCGACGCTCTCGCACTAATGCGAAGATCATTACTCCGCGAGGAAGCGGCATGACCGGCAATGCAGGAAAAATCCCCAGAAGCCAACCGCGATGAAGTTTGACGTCAGGCAGGCGCGCCCTTCTGCCGCAATTCGGCCAGCGTCACGAGCTCCACGCTGGCACTCAAAGGGCATCGCGAGTTGCGGCGTCTGGAATCTCCGCACGGAGCCACGTCAGGATGCTTCGGCACACTGCACGTGAACAGCCGCATGCCCGCCACAACATCAACCCTTTCCCGTAACATAGAGTCAAGTCTTATGTGTCATTTGGACGAGAGTCGGCAGGACTACGACCTCGATGAGCTCGATCGGCGGCTCATCCATGCCCTCCAGATCAACCCGCGAGCACGCTGGGCTGCGCTGGCGCCGATTATCGGGGTCGACGCGGTCACCCTCGCCCGGCGCTGGGAACGCATCGTCGAGGCTGGCATCGCATGGGTGTCCGGACATCCCGGCCCAGAGCTGAGGGGGCCGTCGGCCATACTGGAAATCGAAGCCCACCCTGCCGCCACGCTCGGTCTCGCACAGGAGATCTCGGCGGACAGTGAAGCGTTCACGGTGGACCTCACGGCCGGGGGACGCGAGATGCTCGTGCTGGTGGCCACATCAAGCATGGATGCCCTCACGGAGTATTTGATGACGCGGGTACCGGCACTTGACGGGATTCGGGCGGCCCGGGCCCACTTGTTCACGTCGCCCTTCGTGGACGGAGGTCAGTGGCGTCTTCGCTCCCTGTCAGCCGACGAGATCGCTGCGGTAGAGCGGACCATCGAGGTCTCGCGATCCCCGAGGGGCCGCGTCGACTCTCAGCTGGAAGACCAACTCCTTCGCCTCCTGGGTTCGGACGGCAGGGCGACAGTGGCTTTCCTGGGGCGGGCCGTCGGCGTGGGCCAACGTCGGGTACGGGATGCGGTTGCGGCCATGACTGCACAAGGGCGGTTGGACACCCGCCTGGATATGGCAAAAGCGCAATCAGGTCGCCCGGTTCATGCGTGGTACTTCCTCCGTGTCCCTGCCGCGCTCGTGCAGCGCGTCGGGTCGGTGCTCACGCGTATCGGCGAGATCCGCCTCGCGGTTTCAACTGTCGGACAGTACAACCTCATCCTCGCCGTGTGGTTGCCGACGCTGGCTGACGTGCAGCGGCTCGAGGCCGTCCTCGAGGAGAAACTTCCCGGCGTCAGCATCGCCGACCGTTCCGTCGTGCTGCGCACGGTCAAGAAGGAAGGACACCGCCTCAATGCCCATGGGCACACCACTGGCGAATTCAGCCCTCTGCTGACCAATATGCCTCAGTCAAACCCGTGTTTCGAGTGAAATCCTGCAACAGGCCGGGATCATTACACGCGCCGACTACCGTCCTGCTTCATGACCACTTCGACAGCTCCTGTCGGTGTCTTCGACCTGTTCACTATCGGGATTGAGCCCTCAAGTTCGCACACAGTCGGACCGATGAAGGCAGCCGCCGCCTTTGCGAAGGACCTACGAAGAGCGGACACGGCGGACAGCGTCGAATCAGTGCGAGTGGGGATATTTGGCTCGCTCACCGCGACCGGACGCGGGCACGGCACGTTCACCGCGGTGCTTCTAGGCTTGGAGGGTGCGAAATCAGCCAGGGCCGACTCCGGCGAAGTTGAGCGAAGACTGGCGGACGTCACGGAATCCGGCACGGTGAGCCTCGGCGCAGGGCAACGAATCCCCACCAGACCGAGGACTTCGTGCTGCGACCGTTGACCTTACGGCCTCGCCGCACGAACGCGTTGACGCTCACGGCATACGGCCATGCTGGCGTTGTTGTTCGATCGGACACGTACTACTCCCTCGGCGGCGGGTTCATTGTCCGCGACGGCGACGAGGGGCGCCCCTCCGGCGTGCAATCGACGTCGGTTCCACACCCGTTCCGCACGGCGGCGGAGCTGCTCGCTGTCTGCGACCAGACAGGTTCTCGCATCAGCGAAGTGATACGCGACAACGAACTCGCAGGGCGCTCGAGCGCCGACCTCAACCAGGGATTGCGAGAACCATGGCAAACGATGCGCACATGCGTCACCTCGGTTATATCGCGCGCAGGCGTGCTCCCTGGTGGCCTCGGTGTCCGTCGGCGAGCCGGTGCATGGGCGTCGCGATTGGGGCTGAACCTGTGATCCCGCTGCCGGCCTCGTACAGGTGCCCTGCATCGAACGCAACGCGATCGCTGCAGTGAAAGCGATCAACGCCGCGCGAATGGCGCTCTGGGGCGCCGGCAACCATCACGTCTGGCTGGACCCAGGTCATCGCCACCATGCGTGAGACCGGCGCAGACTGAACCACAAGTACAAGGAGACGGCCCTGGGCGGGCTGGCCGTCAACGTTGTCGAGTGCTGAAGCCGCGTCAGGCCCGCGCGCCCAACCTGCGCAGTCGAACATTCATGAAATGAGGAGCAATGGCAATCCGCACAGTCTTCAAGAATGGGACCGTCTTCGACGGAACCGCAGCAGGCATAGCCGACCTCGTCATCGAAGGCCGCCACGTCGTCGATGTCGGGACCGATCTGGACGGTGATCACGTTGTGGACTGCTCTGGAAAGTCGGTCCTCCCCGGGCTGTTCGACTGCCACGTGCACGTGATGACCCGAGACTTCAACCTCGCACGCGCCGAACAACAAGCCTTCTCCCTGCAGTATTACGAAGCAAAGCGCAACCTGTCGCTCCTGCTCGACCAAGGCATCACCTCTGCTCGAGATGCCGCAGGCGCAGACCTGGGGGTGAAGCAAGCGATCGCACAGGAACTCATCGAGGGACCGCGACTGCAGATCGCGATCTCGATGCTGTCCCAAACGGGCGGGCACGGCGATGTCCATCTCCCCTCGGGAGGTCGTCGATCGATCCCGATGATGACGGCACACCCTGGACGGCCCACCCCGATCGTCGACGGTCCGGACGGAGTACGGCGAGGAGTTCGTGAAGTCCTGCGCGCGGGAGCCGACGCAGTCAAGATCGCCACCACCGGCGGAGTCATGTCTCCAGGCGATAATCCCCGCCATGCCCAGTTTCGCGCCGACGAGCTAGCGGTGATCGTCGCCGAAGCCGCCGCGGCCGACACCTACGTATTCGCCCACGCGCAGGGGACCGAGGGAATCAAGGCAGCCTTGCGGGCCGGCGCCCGTTCCATCGAACACGGCTACTACCTGGACGACGAAGCAGTCGACCTCATGCTCGAGCGTGGCGCCTGGCTCGTTCCCACGCTGTCAGCAACACGCGCCATCATTGACGCCGCTGACAGCGGCGTACCGATCCCGGAAGAGAACGCCAACCTTGCCCGTGAGGCCGTCGAAGCGCATCAGGCGAGCTTCGCACTCGCCGTCCAGGCGGGAGTGAAGATCGCCATGGGGACCGACAGCCCGCCCTACTGGAGCCCGGCAGCGAGCAACCTCAGAGAACTCGCTCTGATGGTGAACTCCTCGTCGATGTCCGCGCTGGATGCCTGGCGCGCCACGACGTCGAGCCCGGCCGAACTCCTTCGATTCGATGCCGCCGGAAAGTTGGCAGCCGGCAAGCTCGCGGACGTGGTCGTCATCGCGGGCAGTCTGCCCGATCTCGACGACCTTCGCGGCCGGGTCCGTCAGGTGTGGCTCGACGGCACGCAGGTACGGTGACGCGTTGTGCGCATGCCCTCGATCAAGCCCAGCGAACTGACAGCCGAGCAGCGCTCGCTCGACAGTCACGTCCGACAACTCATGGCCGGGTTGCCCGCGCCGTTTACCTCAACTGATCCCGACGGCGCGCTGATCGGCCCATTCCCGGTGATGCTCCGTTTTCCCGGGCTCGCCCGCCCGCTGCTGGAGTGGTTCACGGCCGGCACCGGTGCCTCAGTCCTGCCCGCCCGGGTGCGCGAGGTCGCGATTCTCACCACGGGGTCGCGGTATGCCGCGGCCTACGAGCTGTACTCGCACTCCCGGGTTGCGCTCGACGTCGGTCTGCCGGAGGACATCATCGAGGGCCTGGTCGCGGGGCAGCGCCCGGCAGGCATGACCGCCGAGGAAACGGTCGCTCATGATGTGGCTGCCCGGCTGTACAGCGGCGCGCCTTTGCCGGGAGCGCTTTACCGAGCCGGGGTCCGCGCCTTCGGCGACTCCGGTACGGCTGAACTCGTCTTCCTCATCGCGCAGTATGCCGCCATCTCGGCGATCCTCAATGCGTACGACGTGCCACTGCCGCCCGACGGCGACTGACTGTGTGTCAGCGAGCTCTGGGACGGCAGACCGGGTGTCCGCCGCTTCCCTAAGGGCTGTCCCGTAACAGGGAGGCGCCTCCACACCAATCCCGGATCGAGGCGTGTCAGTGGCTGGTGACAGGATCCAGGGATGCTGATCAAAGGATACGACGACGGCTCGCTGGTTGCGGGCGAGTCACTGCTGGCCCTGCGGGTGCCGATACATCATCTGCGCAGTTCAGGCGGCGTGCCGGTACTGGTGGAGTGTTCCGCCGAGCCGGTCTCGTCTGTGGACTTCCAGGTGAGTGAGCTGGGCTTGTTGGGTGATGGGTGTGGCTAGTGGGCGGCATGGGGCGGCGTTTTTCAGGGCCCTGTGCGGGCGGTGTTCGTTGTAGAAGGATTCGTACTCGCGCAGGGCGTGGAGGAGGTGGCTCTGGTTCCAGATCAGGGTCCGGTCCAGGAGTTCGGTGCGGCAGG
>NZ_JBHYVB010000336.1:0-8127 GCF_042750115.1 Streptomyces sp. NPDC059455 | reverse complement strand
GCCGGCGCCGGCGGACGCGAAGCAAGACCTCATAGGGGGCGGACGGTCAACGCCAGGACGTCCGGCCCCCTGACCCTGAGCCGTCGCAGGTCAGCAAGGCCGTAGTCCCTGCAAAGATCCAACTTCCGGATACGGATGCGCCGCTGGACGCTTTCCGGGGAATGAGAGGCCCCGCCGGGCGCCAGCTGTTTCGGCTGGCGCCCTGGTTTCACCGCGTGGGGCAGTGGTGGGTGTGGTCGGTGTCAGCGAAGAGCTGTTCGACGCTTTGACGGGCCCACCCGAGGAGGGTCAGCAGCATCTCGCCGGTGCTGATCAGCCGTTCGGTGACGCGGCCGGCCTGCGGGTCGTGGGGGAGCTGGGTGGCTTGGTGGAGGGTGCCGAGGAACTGTTCGATCCCGGTGTGGGCGGCGTCCTGGAGGATCAGGGCCGCTTCCCGGGTGAGTTCGTGCTGGGCGAGCCCGGTCTTCAGCTGTGTTAGCCGGCTGCTGGAATCGCTGAGAAAGTCGGTGGCCAGCCCCCAGTAGGCGCGCATGGACTCCGGCAGCAGGGCCCGGCCCACCACGGTCATGGTTCGGATGGTCGAGATGGCCTTGTCGAGCTGCCGGGGCAGGTAGCCGGGCCCGGAGATCGCCAGCCACCGCAGAAGCGAGTCCGACAGCTCTTCAAGATTCTCGAACACAGGAGCCATCCGATCGTGGAACATCGCTCTCAAGCGGCTTGACACGACATAGCAGCCTCGGGGGGCTGCTCTCGGAGATCCAGGTGTGGGCACCGGCCACCGCCCCGGCCTCCCGCTGCGCCACGAGCTCGTCCGCCTGCTCGGGGGCAGACCCCGACCAGGGCCGGCGCCTCGAACACGCTGATACGTGCGGTCACCGCATCGCTCTGGTGCCGGCTGATACGGGGCAGCTCTTCCCCGTAGGCGTCGTGCTGCTCGGTGCTCATGCTGCTCCTCCCTTGCTATTCGGGGGCTGGCTGGTGCCCCAGTGCGGGTCGCGCTCGGGAGTGGTGACCGGCTCGGGGGCTGGTCGATGGGCGAGTTGTCAGCTGGCTCGCGGTGCGGTGACGACGTGGGCCAGGACGAGGACGGCCTGGCGGATGGTCCTGCCCCGGGCCCACGACCCGGCGAAACGCACCTGGTCCTGCGCCCAGTCACCGAGCCGCCGCCATGGGCGCACCCGTCCTGCCCCATAGCCGGTCAGCAACGCCACAACAGCCACGACGGCCGCGAATCCGGTCATGACTCCTCCACGGGGTGTGGGGTGAACGGGGCGACCACCACGAGGCCGTCTTCGTCCGTCCGGACGTTCTCGGCGAGTTGAGCGAGGACCTGCTCGGGCTGGAGGCCCGCTCGGGCCGCGATGGCGCGCAGGCTGCGATCTCTCACTTCAGCGTCACATCCGGTTCTCACTGGCCTGTCCTCGAACGTGGCTGGTCAGGGCGTAAATCGCATGATGTGAGGTGAGAGAACCCCTGACGCGGAATGAGAAACCGCAACGCAGCCAGGTGAGAAGTCGCAGCCTGCTCCGCCGACGCGTGGGCCTACGCCTTGCGCCCGACGCCTCCGATGGCGATGACCTCTCCGGAGGCGGCGCGCGCGCCCGGTTCGGGCCGCCACTCGGCCAGTGGTACGACACCGGGCTTCAGCAGTTCCAGGCCCTCGAAGAAGGCGGCCAGCTGCTCCGGACTGCGCAGGTAGTAGGGGACGGCACCGCTGTTGTTGTAGCGGCGAGTGGCCTCGGCGTTGGCTTTGTTGGTGTCCACACTGTCGTTGAATGCCAGATAGCTGCCGGGCGGCAGCGCCCGTAGTATCGTGCTCACGATCGTACGGGCCTCGTCGTAGTCGGATATGTGTCCCGAGACCTGCATCAGGGTCAGGGCGACCGGCCGGCTGAGGTCCAGGGTCTTGGCGGCTTCACGCAGGATGGTGTCGGGGTCGTGCAGATCGGCGTCGATGTAGTCGGTGGCGCCCTCCGGGGTGCTGGTCAGCAGGGCGCGGGCGTGGGCCAGCACCAGGGGGTCGTTGTCGACGTAGACAATGCGTGCCTCGGGGGCCACCCGCTGGGCGATCTGGTGGGTGTTGTCGGCCGTCGGCAGGCCGGTGCCGATGTCGAGGAACTGCCGGATCCCTTCCTCGCCCGCCAGATACCGGACGGCCCGGCTGAGGAAGGCGCGCGAGTCGCGGGCGAGATCGGTGATGCCGGGGAAGACCTCGCGGAAGGCTTCGCCTGCCACGTGGTCGATGGGGTAATTGTCCTTCCCGCCCAGCCAGTAGTTCCAGATCCGGGCGGAATGCGGCACCGTCGTGTCGATCATCGCTAACGGGTCCGTGGCGGGGGCGGACGAGTGCTCGGTCACCGGGCAACCTCCTGATTGCGTAACGTTGTTGGCCTTGGGGCACAACGTAGAGTCACCGGCCCTCCGCCGGGCGGCAATTGACCAAGGCGAAGGACTCAGCTCGTCGGCGGGGTGCCCGGGGACCGGATGAACCGGAGCAAATCGCTGAGTGCCCGGTACTGTCAGCGGCCAAGTGGCGACGCGGCGGGACGACCTTGGAGAACGCAGCAACGAGCCGTCCGGGACGGCCAGCTCGACGCGCACGCCCGCGGTGATCACCCGTCCGGAGGGTTGAGCGTGCGACAGCGCGGTATGGACCCTTACGGTCGCGGTGCCCGTCCTGACAGGAGGCGGGATGGGCGGTCCCGCGCCCCGTCGCACGTTGCGCGGGACCGCCCCGGGGCTGCGCGGCACCGGCCATGGTGAGGACCTCGCGCGAGAACCGCCACTTGACCGATGGCGCGTGTACGTGGGTCTCGGCGCAGTGATGTTGGCGGCCTTGAGACTTCTTCGGGCGCGCCCCCGCGGTTCCTCAGCCAGTCTCAGGTGTCGCCCGCATGCATGGCGAGGTGGGCGGTCGTGGGTGCGAGCTGGCCGACCGGAAGGCCGACTACGTTGGCGGCCGGTCGGGATCGTACGGGTGGGGCCCAAGGGCCGAGGGAGGAGAAGGGGGTACGAGCCGCTGCAGTTCCCGCAACGTCTGTTCGGCGGTGGCTCGGGCCTGGGCCGGTACATCACCGCGCTCCTGTACCAGGAGGCTGTAGAGCGGAGTGTCCGGCTGCGGTGCTGTCTCCATGGCGTATCAGTCCCCCTGTCTGCTGGACACCGGCTGGTCCAGAGCGGACCAGCATGCCCGATCGCCCAGGGCTGCGCCACCCGGCAAGATGTGTTGTCCCGGTACCGCGATGCCCTGCTCCACGCGGTGCGGGCGCTGCCCGCCACGGCCGTCGCGCCTCCGACGAGGAGATGGTCGCTATGTTCCTCCGGTGCCGCAGCGCACGCGATCGCCTGATCGTGCTGCTACACGGGCGGGTCGGGCTGCGCCGCGGCCAGGTCGCCGGCCTGCGCAGGAGTGACTGCCACCTGCTGCCCGACTCGTGCGCCCTCGGCTGCCACTACAAGGGCCCCCACGTGCATGTGAGACGCCGGGACAACGCCAACCGCGCCTGGTCGAAGTCGAAGAAGGAGTGGGTCCAGCCCCTCGACTTCCTCGTCGTTCAGGCCTTCGACCAGTACTTCGACGAGCGTCACGAGATCCTCGGGGCGGGCGGCAGCGACTTCCTGCTGGTCAACCTCTTCCGCGAGCCGCTGGGGGCACCGATGCCGCCGGACGCGCTCAACGAACTCTTCGAGCGGCTGGCCAAGCGCGCGCAGCTGGCGCGGAAGGTGGGGCCGCACATGGCCCGCCGCGCGTTCGGCAGCAACGTCGCGGACGCCGGTGACTCGCTCGACGAGGTGCAGGCTCTGCTGGGGCAGAGCCATCCGGAGTCGGCCCGGCCGTATCTGTTCCCGGACAGGGCCCGGCTGCGCGAGGCCGTGGAGCGGGTGCCCTCCCCGCGCGGTCTCCTCGGTCTGTCCGCGGTGCACGAGCCGACGGACGCCTGCACACAGCAGATCACCGCCGCTCTGGACCCGGAGTTCTTGGCGTTGCTGCGGTGGGACTGGGACCTGAGGGTCGTGTTCTACCCCAAGAGCCACCCGATGCTAGGGATGCCGGACTGCCAGGTCAAGGGGTGCCATAGGGGATCGTCACGCAACGGACCGCTGTGTGACGGCTGCTTGCGTCGGCACTCCCAGTCAGGCCAGGCTCTCGAAGACTTCCTGGCGACGGCGACGCGGTCCGGGAGGGCCGTGGGGGTCGGTGAACTCTCCTGCGCGGTGACGGGGTGCGCTCGTCCGGCGAAAGGGACACGCGTTGCGCTCTGCGCGACCCACTACGACCAGCAGACGAGGGCTCTTCGGGTCTCGCTGGAGGAGTTCTTGGCGCATCCGGCGGTGAGGCCGCTGGACGGCTTCGGCATGCGCCAGGTGGCGGCCTGCCACCGTCGCCGCTCGGGCCGGAAACATCCGTATTGCGCTCCGCATGTGCACTTGCTCGCGAGGCTGGTCCGCAGCGGGACGTTCGGCGGAGACGAGGAGGCGTGGCGCAGAACGGCGCGCGCGATCGTCGCGGACCGTGAGGTCAGCCTGCGCGGGCTGCCGCTGCGCGTCGTCGCCGAACTCCTCTACACCCTCCGGGTCCGCACCGCGAAGGAGGTGCGGACGCGCGACTACTACCTGCGGCCGCTGTGTGATCAGCTGCGGGCTCGTCATTCGCCAAGCTTGGAGGCCTTCACCGAGGCCCACGGAGCGAAGGTGAGCGCGCAGCCCCGTTCTATCCTGGCCGTTGCGCTGCCCGCCCTGAAACGCCTTGGGACGACGCCTGAGCTTGACTCTGTCGGGGATCTTGGAGTCGTCGAGGTCAGCTTCCCAGGCTTCGCCACGACCTCGGCCGGGGGATCTCGCGCCGGTCGAGGTAGTTCTGGAAGGCGGTTGGTCGGCGGGGCATGGGGGCTTCCTCGGTGGGTGGAAGTCCGCTGAGGCGTTCGATGTTGACGGCGATGGCCGTCAGAACGTGCTGGACGTGTGCCTTTCCCTGTCCTCGGTAGCGGTAGCGGCGCATGCCGTGTCCGTGGGCGAACTCGTTGACCGTGCCCTCCACTCCGGAGCGGATCGCGTAACGGGCCTTCCACTGGGGCGTCTGCTGCTCGGTGCGGACGCGGAGTCGCAGGTCGCGGAGTTCGCGTGGGGGAAAACCCACGGTGCGGGCGCTGTCGACGGTAGATGTGCAGCGGGATCGGACGGGGCAGGGGCGGCACTGGCTCTTGGTGAACCGGGCCACGATCAGCGGGGCCGCGGTGGGCGAGGAGGTCGGGTAGGGGCCATGCCAGCCCTGGCTGACTTGTCCCTGGGGGCGGGTGACCTGCCGGCGGTCGTAGTCGATGGAGAAGTCGTCCCGGGCGAAGCCCTCGTTCTGGCGGTGCTGACGGGTGGGGTTGCTCCGCAGCGGCCCGGAGACGGTGACCTGGTGTTCACGGGCGGCTTGGTCCAGGTGGGGCAGGGAGGTGTAGCCGGCATCGACCAGGTGCTCGGCGGGCAGCAGTCCGCGACGCGCCAGGGGTGTGTGGATGCCGGGCAGGACCTGACTGTCGTGGGTGGTGGCCGCGGTGGTCGCCACGTCCGTGATCACGTTGGGTCCGTCGGGACCGCAGGTCTCGGTCCGGTGAGCGGCGAATCCCTTCCAGCTGATGATGTGGCCGTGCCGTGCGTAGCGGGCCGAGGTGTCGTAGGGAGAGACGATCGCCCGGGACGAGGGCGGCAGGCCGGGGCCGCCTTCCTTCTCGGCGGTGCGCCAGCGCAGGTGTCCTGCGGCGTCATAGTGGTAGTTCTGCACCATGATCTGGCGCAGGGCATGGACACGAGGACCGCAGGTGCGGTCGGCTCCGTGCCGGTCGAGGTGTTCCAGGAGCCGGACGGCATCGTTTCCGGTGGCGAGGATCCTGGTCTTGGGCTTGGTGGGGTTCTTGCCCAGCCGGACCGGTCGGCCGTAGCGGAGCCCCCAGTCCTCATCGACCAGCCCGTCGAGCGGGTGAGGGGACGTGCCGGCGACTTCTTCGAATGCAGCACGGACCGCTTCGGTGATCAGCTCCAGGCGGGTCAGGTCACGCACCGCGGCCAGGACATGGGTGGAGTCGGTGCGCTGCGTGGTGCGTTCGCGCACCAGGCCGGCCTCCTTGAGACGGGCCAGCGCGAGGTCGAGGAGCCGGTCGGCACGGCCGTCTTCGGCGAGCCGGTCGCGGAAGTCGGCCAGCACGCTGTGGTGGAAACCGGGATCGTCCAGCTCCATGGCCATGGCGTACGTGAAGTCGATGCGGCAGCGGACCGCTTCGGCGGCCTGCCGGTCCGACAGGCCGAGCAGGAACTGCAGCACACAGACGGTGGCCAGCTGAGCAGGCGAGAGACCCGGACGCCCGTCCCGCGGGTACCAGTCGGCGAAATCTTCGTCGCACCACAGCCCATCGAGGCGGTCCCGTACCCATATCGCCGTCGTGCCACCCGGGTTGCTCGCCCGCGCGACCTGCGCTGTCAGAGGCGGGACATGCTCACCGGAACGGGGGCGGAGGGACAACGGGCACCTCGACAGCTGCATCGATCGGCAGAACCACCCGAGCATGCCCGTTGATCATGCTGTCGCACCGGGAAACTCCAAGATCCCCGACAGAGTCAAGCTTAGAGTCAGCCAGCCACCTGATCAGCAACACCTCGGCAACCACGTGCAGAATCACTGACCAGTACCAGCCGGAAGCACGAACACGCTTGCGGCCTTCCTCTGCCTGCTCACACCGGCGGGTTCTGGAGTCCCGGACCGGATCGCAGCAAGAACGGCCTCGCGGCGCCGTCCTCCGTTGTCCCGGCCGTTCTTTGTCAGCGCCGTCATTTCCAGTGAGGCGGCCACCAGGACGATCGGAATCACCGTCACCATCGCCGAGGCGAACTCCTCGGTCATCCGCACAGCCACTGGTCTCCCCCTCCGCGCGCGTGCCAGAAGTGTAGGAGGCGATGCGTGCGCGCTCGCCGCGCGGCCGAACGCATGAGCGAAAACGGGTTTGGCGGGAGGATACGGCGCCGGCCTGGTCATCGACGTCAAGCTCGAGTAGACCCACGGGATCCTGATACGGCACCGCCGCCTGGTCCGTGACGATGATGAGCCCTGCTGCGCCAGGGTGATGCCTGGGAGCTTCTCGCAGCCGACCAGGAGAGCTGCTCAAGGTCGCCCCGGCGTGCTGCGGCTTGCCCGGCTCACTCGGTCGGGCTGGCGGTCGGCTCACCTCCGCTCGCGCGGAGAGCGCATCGAGCTGCCGACCGGGCGCGGGTCAGCCGTCTTCGGTCCCATTGTGGGGCCAGGAAGCAGTGATCATCTGGTATCTCTGATACCGTCGGTATCATGAGCGAGTCCAAAGAGCCCAAGGCGATGAGCCTGCGCTTCCCTGACCCACAGCAGCGCGCTGCGATCGCCGCCGCGGCCAAGAACGCCGGCGTCAGCATGCAGGACTACATCCTGTCGGCAGCTTTCGAGCGTGCCACGGCCGTCGAGGCGACATTCCTGGAGCACTTCGAGGCTTCGGTAGCCCGCAGCCACGAGGCCTTCGCCGCCGAGCCCAGCGGCGTCGATCCCAACTCCGAACAGCGCGCCGCCGAGCAGGAAGCACGCCGCGGCCTTGAAAACCACGGGCAGGGCCACGCCGCGTGAGCCAGCCCGACCCTCACCAGCCGCCCCGCCTCGACGTCCCCTTCCTGCTGCATGCCGCCGAGCGACTCCCCGGCGACCCACAGGTCGACGACCTCGGACCGCTCTACGCCGCCGTCGAACGCATGTATGCCCGGGCCATGGATCGTGACATCTACAGCTCCCCTCACCTCAAGGCAGCCGCGCTGCTTCAGACCCTGGTGAAACTCCCGTGTCTGGAGCACTCGAACGAGGCCTTCGCATGGCACAGCGCCGAAGCCTTTCTCGCCCTGAACGGACACCGCCTCAACTACGCCCCGAAAGACGCGGTCGCTCTCGTCCGCGACGCCTCAGCAGGCTCCCTGGGCATCGCCCGGATCGCCCGCCAGCTTCGGGACTGGACCACCACCTGAAAAGGGCCTCCCTCTTAGAGCTTGTCTCACGTGGTGAGTTTCGCGAGCTTTTTGTAGCAGGTCAGGGCGGCTGCGAGGCCGAGGAAGGCCAGGAAGTGTGTGCCCTTTCGT
>NZ_JBHYVB010000335.1:0-8178 GCF_042750115.1 Streptomyces sp. NPDC059455 | reverse complement strand
TCGCCGGTGGTGGTGTGTGGGGGGTGGGGGTGGCGGTGCGCCCGGGGGGGGCCGGCGGGCCCCCCCCGGGGCCCCCCTTCGCAGGGAAACCCGACATCCGCTGTCCGGTATTGCGAGGCGACCGCATCCGGCGCGTTCCGCGTGCGGGGGTGCGCGGGAGGGCCGATCCTGGTCCCGTGATGATGGACGAGACGGAGTTCTGGGGGCTGGTCGACAGCGCTCGGGAGGCCGCGGACGGCGACCCCGAGGACCAGTCCGACCTGCTCGTCGAGCAGCTGTCACGGCTCGACCCCGACGCGGTGCTGGACTTCGCCCGGCACTTCGAGGCCCGCTCCGACCGGGCGTACCGCTGGGATGTGTGGGGCGCCGCCTGGGTGCTGCTCGGCGGGGTCAGCGACGACGCCTTCGAGGCGTTCCGCTACTGGCTGATCGGCCAGGGCCGGGAGATCTTCGAGGGCGCGCTGCACGATCCGGACGCGCTCGCCGAGCTGCTCGAGGACTTCGACGAGCAGGTGGACGGCGACTGCGAGGACCTGGGGTACGCGGCGGACGAGGCGTACGAGCGGCTGACCGGCGCGCCCCTGCCGGAGCTGGGGCTCACGCCCACGCCCCGGGAACCGGTCGGGGAGCCCCTCGACTTCGAGAGCGAGGCGGTGCTGGCGGAGCGGTATCCGCGGCTGTGGGAGCGCTTCAGGGCCTGACAACGGCCTTGTGGTGAGGGCGTGGCGCGAGGCGGCGCCTCAGCGGTCCAGCGGGCGCCCCATCAGCACATCGTCCACGTACTCCCCCTCCAGCAGGAACTCCCCCGGCAGCACGCCCTCCACCACGAACCCCTCCGACGCGTACAGCCGCCGTGCGGGGGTGTTGTGGCCCAGCACCCGCAGGGTCATGCGGGTCGCGCCCTGCCTCCGCGCCTCCTGGTACGCGGCGCCGAGCAGCGCCCGCGCCATGCCCTTCCCCCGCACCCGCTCGTCCACCGCGAGCCCCTGGATCTGGCGGACATGGGCGTTACAGGCCAGCGGGGTCGGCGGCACGAGCCGTAGGTAGCCGACGGGAGACCCGGCGAGCTCGGCCACGAGGATCTGCTCGACGCGGTTGTGGAGGGTGAAGAAGGGGGGTCGTACGGCGGCTGTGGCCTCGGCTGTACGGCATGCAGGGGCGACCAGGTGCGGCGGTCGAGCTCGGCCAGCGCCGTGTCGTCGTCGATCACGGCGGGTCGGATGATCAGCTCGGACCGCTGGGACGGATGGGACGGTTGGGGCAGGTCGTAGGGCTGGGGCATGCGAATCACTGTGCCACGCCCGCCCGTTGTCCGACATCCCTCCCGTGATCGAGGGCAGGATGGGGCCATGCGTATCGCGGTCACCGGTTCCTCCGGGCTCATCGGCACGGCACTCGTCCGCTCGCTGCGCGAGGACGGCCACCAGGTGGTGCGTCTGGTGCGGCGTCCGTCGCGTGCGGAGGACGAGGTGGAGTGGGACCCGCGGCGGCAGTGGGTCGACGCCTCCGGGCTGATGGGCTGTGCGGCCGTGGTCCATCTCGCCGGCGCGGGCGTCGGCGACCGGCGCTGGACCGACGCGTACAAGAAGGAGATCCGGGACAGCCGGGTGCTGGGCACCGCCGCCATCGCCGAGGCGATCGCCTCGCTGGACACCCCGCCGCGGGTGCTGGTCAGCGGGAGCGCGGTGGGGTTCTACGGTGACACCGGGGAGCGCGCGGTCGACGAGAGTGCGCCCCCTGGCCACGGTTTCCTTCCGGATCTCTGCCAGGACTGGGAGGAGGCGGCGACCGCGGCGCAGGAGGCGGGCGTCCGTACGGTCCTCGCCCGGACCGGTCTGGTGGTCTCCGCCGAGGGCGGGGCGTGGGGGAAGCTCTTCCCCCTGTTCAAGCTGGGGCTCGGCGGGCGGATGGGCAGCGGCCGGCAGTACTGGAGCTTTATCGCGCTGCGGGACCACATCGCCGCGCTGCGCCACATCCTCGACACGCCCGAGCTCACCGGGCCGGTCAACCTGACGGCGCCGACGCCGGTGACCAACCGCGAGATCACGGCCGCCATGGGCCGGGTGCTGGGCCGCCCCACGCTCCTCTCGGTGCCCGCGCCCGCGCTGCGGATCGCCCTGGGGGAGATGTCCGGGGACGTCCTCGGCAGCGTCCGGGCCGTCCCCCGCCGCCTTCTGGACTCCGGCTTCACGTTCGCCTGCCCGCATGTGGACGAGGCGATCAAGGCGGCGCTCGGATAAGGGAGTTGGGCGCTCCGCGCCCCCTCCCGCTCTCCTCCGTTCTCTCTCCTCCCCCGGCCGCGGACCGTTCGACGGCGGTGTGCGACTGGTGTGCGACGGGTGTGCGCCCGTGCCCGGTCGATGCGCGTCTGGCATCGACCGTTTTTGTCCGTACTGTCAAGACCGTCTCGCCGAGCCGACTCGCGGGACCCACGCATCCGGACCGCCGGTCGGGGCAGCAGCCCCCGTGACGGACGCACCGACCTCGGGGAGGACACGTGCTCAAGCGCGCGCACCGCACGGACGTCGTCATCGTCGGCGCCGGGCTCGCGGGGCTGGCCGCGGCCCATCGGCTGACCGGCGCGGGAGTCGCGGTCACGGTGCTCGAGGCCGCGCCCCACGTGGGCGGACGGATGACCACCGAGACCGTGGACGGCTTCCGGCTGGACCGCACCGGCCATCTGATGAACACCTCGTTCCCGGAGTTGCGGCGCACTCCGGGGCTCGGCGCCCTCGCCCTGCGCCCCTTCGCCCAGGGGGTGCTGGTCCACAGCGAGGGCCGTACGCACCGGGTGGACACTCCCCGGAGCATGAGGGGCGCATTCACCACGGCACGCGCCCTCGCGAACGCCGCCCGCGCGCCGCTCGGCAGCGGGCTCGATCAGGCCCGACTCGGTGCCGCCCTCGGCAGGCTCGCCGCCCTGCCCGCGGACCGCCTGCTCGCCCGCCCCGACCGGCCGGTCTCCGAGACCCTGGGGGGGCGGGGCCTACCTGCTCGTACGGTCGAGGGGGTGCTGCGTCCGCTGCTCGTCTCACTGCTGAGCGACCCGGACCTCACCACCTCCAGCCGCTGCGCCGACCTCGCGCTGCGCGGCTACGCACGCGGCCGCCTCTGCCTCCCGGCGGGCGGCGCGTCCACCGTCCCCGAACTGCTCGCGGCCGCGCTGCCGCAGGGGACGGTCCGTACGGGCGTCCGGGCCGTATCGGCCTCCACCACCGCCGTGGCCACCGCCGAACACGGCGAATTCGGCTGCCGTGCGGTGCTGGTGGCCACCGGGGCGCACGACGCGGCCGGGCTGCTGCCCGGGTTGCGGGTGCCGGCCTTCCACCCCATCACGGTGGTGCACCACACCGCCGACCGGCCGCCGCTGCGCGAGCCCGCGCTGATACTCGCCGCGGGCGGGCAGGGCCCGGTGGCCCACACCATGGTGGCCAGCGAGGTGGACCCCTCACGCACCCCACCCGGCCGGGTGCTGATCACCTCCACGGTGCTGGGTGCCTCCGCCGCGCTGCCGACCGCCGAGCTCGACCGGGCCGTCCGGGCCCAACTGGCCGCGGTGTACGGGACGTCGACGGCGGCCTGGGACCTGCTGGCCGCCCACCACGACCCGTACGCCGTCCCGGCCATGCCCGCACCCCACGACCCGCGCCGCCCGGTGCGGCTGCTGTCCGGCCTGTACGTCTGCGGCGACCACCGCGACTCCAGCACGGTCCAAGGCGCCCTGGCCTCCGGCCGCCGAGCCGCCCGAGCAGTCCTCAGCGACTTCGGCGCCCCACCGGACTCGGGCTCCGACACGAACCCGGGCACCTTGCCCGCCGCGGCAGCCTGACGCGGGCCCCTGCCGGGGCTCGCCGCTGAGTCAGGCTCCCGTCACGCCCCGCGGCCAGGGAGGACCGGCCCCGCGCCACGGCGGCCTGCCCCGCCGCGCCCGCGAGGGCTGAGGCTCCCGTACGGCTCGCGCCCGCACGGCGCGCCCGACTTCGGCGCCCCGCCAGGGGCCGGGCCCGCGCGGGCTGCGGCGCCGGTCCCGGGCCCCACCCGCCGTAGCGGCCTGACCGGCGCCGTCCACGCAATGCCCGGCGGGCCGCCGAGGCCCAGACTCCCGTGCGGCTCGCGGGTCGCGGCATACCTGGCGTCGACGCCCCGCCAGGAGCCCGGCCCGCACGGGCTACGGCGCCCTGCCCCCCACAGCGGCCTGACCGGCGGCCCCAGCGGCTCGCAGCTCACGGCCCGGGAAGACCGGCACCCGCGTCGTCGGCGTGCCCCACAGGCGTCATCTGCGCGGTACCCGGCGGACCGCCGAGGCCCAGACTCCGTGCGGCTCGCGGGTCGCGGCACGCGACTGGGCGGCACTCGGCTGGTCCGGCTTGCGCGCCTCGCCGGGAGCCGGGTCCGGCGCGAGCTTCGGCACCGGCCGCAGCCCGTGTCGCCGTGGCGGCCTACGGTGCGCTCGCGGGGGGGCTCAGCAGGGCCGCTGGGGGCCGCGCACCGTGGCTGCCGCGCGACGGCGCGTCAAGACGCGTCCGTAGCGGAGGCGTTGGGCGTGGTGCGGGCGGCGGGACCCGACAGCGCCGCCAGGATCGCGCCGCATACGAAGCATCCGGCCGCGATCACTGCGGACAGTCGCATCCCGGCGTAGAAGGCGGAGCTCGCGGACGCTGCCGCGAGGGTTCCGAACAGGGCCACGCCGATGGCGCTGCCCAGTTGCCGCGCCGCGTTGAACGCGCCCGACGCCGCGCCGCGCACCTCGTGCGGTGCGGCCTCCATCGCCGCGATCGTCGCCGACGGCATGGTGAACGAGGTGCCGAACCCGGTCAGCAGCAGCGGCACGACCAGCAGCGCATACGGCGTGTGCGGCCCCACGGCCGCCCAGCCGAGCAGCCCCACGGCCCCGGTCAGCAGCCCTGCCACGGCCGGGACATGGGTGCCGACGCGCGCCGCGACCCGCCCGGACAGCGGCGAGGCGAACGCCACCAGCGCGCCCATCGGCAGCAGCGCCAGACCGGTGGCGAGCGGGTCCCAGCCCCGGTGGCGCTGGAAGTAGAGGGTGGTGAGGAAGAGCAGCCCGTAGAAGCCGAGATTGAGCAGCACCCCCACGGCCAGCGCGGCCGGGAACCGGAACCCGGTCAGCAGCCTCGGTGGCAGCGCGGGCGCCGCCGCGCGCCGCTCCAGCCACAGGAACAGCGCCCCCGCGAGCGGCGCGGACGCCAGCGCGCCGAGCACCAGCGGATCGGTCCAGCCGCGCCCGCCCGCCTCGTTCAGCCCGGCCATCAGGGCGGCCATCAGGGCGGCCATCAGGGCGGCCATCGCGACGACGCCGGTGAACTGGGCCGCGAGGTCCAGCGGCGGACGCTCCGCGCGCGGGCGCGTGGCGGCACCTGGCGGACGGTGAGCCAGATGGCGAGCGCGCCCAGCGGGATGTTGACGAGGAACACCGTCCGCCACCCCGCGCCCCACACCAGCACCCCGCCGAGCACCGGACCGGCCGCGGCGGCGACCCCCGCGATCCCGCCCCACACCCCGAACGCCCGTGCCCGCGCGCCGGGTTCGGGATGCAACGCCCCGAGCAGCGCGAGCGAGGCGGGCACCATGGTCGCCGCCCCTGCCCCCTGCGCCAGCCGCGCGCCGACCAGAAAGCCGGCGCTCGGCGCGAGCGCGCATGCGGCGGAGGCCACCGTGAACAGCCCGAGCCCGGCAAGGAACACCCGCCGATGGCCCAGCCGGTCCCCGAGCCCACCGCAGAGCAGCAACAGCCCGGCGAAGGCAAGCGTGTACCCGTCCACGATCCTCCCCCAGCCTTCGGCCGGGAGGTGCCCCCTGCAGCGCCCCCTGCCCCGCCCCCAGCCCGGCCCCGGTGCGGGGCACGGCCACGTTGACGACGGTGACATCGAGGATGACCAGGAAGTAGCCAAGGCAGATGGCGAGCAGCGGCCCCTTCCGCACGCCACCCGCCACGGGTGGGCTCGAGGATCGCGGAGGCCGGTGTGTGGAGCGGTACGTCCCCATGCGTCCAGCCTCAGGGCTGATCCCTTCGGTACGGACCGAACCATGGCGTGCCCAGGACGCGCGGAATGAGTGGGCGATACCGCACCGCGCGGCCCTCGCCACCGAGATCCGCGCGGCCGCCCGCCACGCTTCGTGGCGTGGCACGTATGGCGAAGCTCCGGCCCGCAGGGCGCGGCCCACGCGCGGGGAGCGGCACAGGCGCCACGGCGCCCCCGCACCCCCGGCCCCGGCCCCGGCCCCGGCCGAGGACGTACGGAGCCGCCCCGCCACACTTCGGCCGGTGCCGAAGCGACCCCGTCCTACGCTGGAGCCATGGCCACCACCACGGATGCCCGTGACGCCGACATCGCTCGCGCGGCCGCGGCGATCGCCGATCCGTCCCGTGCTCGCGTTCTGCGGGCGCTGCTGGAGGGGCGGGCGCTGCCCGCCAGTGTGCTGGCCGGTGAGGCAGGGGTCAGCGCGTCCACGGTGAGTGGGCATCTGGCCAAGTTGCTGGAGGCCGGGGTGGTGCGGGTCGAGCGGCATGGGCGGCATCGGTATTACCGGCTGGCCGGTCCCGCCGTCGGCGAGGCACTCGAGGCGCTGGCCAGGATCGCCCCGCCGCTGCCCGTCACCTCGTTGCGGCAGAGCACCCACGCACACGCCCTGCGCCGGGCGCGCACCTGCTACGACCATGTCGCGGGTGCCCTCGGCGTGGCCCTGATGGCGGCGCTGCTGGAGCGCGGGGTCCTGGCGGGCGGCGACGGGCGCTTCCACCCCGAGGCGGCGGAGGGCGACCGGCTTTCCGCCCCGGGCAGGGACACCACGTACCGGCTGACGGCCCCGGGGCGCGCGGAGCTGGCGGCGTTCGGCGTGGACGCGGACGAGCTCGCCGGGCGCCGTCAGCTGATCCGCTACTGCGTCGACTGGACCGAGCAGCGCCACCATCTCGCCGGGGCGCTGGGGGCCGCCCTGACGGACCGGCTCTTCGCGCTGGACTGGATCCGCCGTGGCAGCCGCCGCCGCGTGATCACCCTGACCGATGCCGGCCGCACCGGTCTGGAGCGCGCCTTCGGCGTCGTCCCGGACGCCTGAGCGGCGGCAGGCCCCTACCCCAACCGCCCCTACCCCAGCCGCCGCTCCCCAGCCGCCCTACCCCAGCGCCGCCACCCGCTCCCGGTAGCCCCGTACCGGTGCCGCGTCGCGGTACGGCTCCAGGCGGCGCTCGAAGTCCCGTACGTACTCCGCCGCCCGCACCGACCGCATCTCCGACGCCTGCTGTGCCGCCTCCGCGCCGAGCTGGCACGCCTGCTCGAGCTCGCCGAGGCCCAGCCGCGCCGTCGCCAGCACCACTCGGCAGAACAGCCGGCTGCGCGCGAACCCGGAGCCGTGGAGCTGCAAGGAGCGCTCCGCGTGCTGGGCGGCGGCGCGGTACTGCTGCAGATCGCGGTGGCAGTGGCCGAATTCGTCGGCCAGCTGCGCCTCGTCGAACAGCCGCGCCCAGTACGGCACCTCGTCCCCCGGCCGGGCCGCCTCCAGCGACCGCTCGGCGCGGGCGAGCGAGGCGGTGCACGCGCGCACCTCGCCCAGCACGCCATGGCCGCGCGCCTCGATCGCGTGCAGCAGCGACTGGAGCACCGGCGGGGCGCCGCCGCCGACCCCCTGCTGGGCCACCCTGGCCAGCTGTACGGCCTCCCGCCCATGGCCGAGATAGACGGCCTGGCGGCTCATCGTCACCAGCACATAGCTGCCGTACGTGCGGTCCCCGGCGGCCTGCGCCAGCCGCAGCGCCTGGACGAAGTAGCGCTGCGCCAGGCCGTGGGCGGCGATGTCGAACGAGGTCCATCCGGCCAGCCGGGTCAGATCGGCGATCGCGCCGAACAGCCGTCGCCCGGTCGCCTCGTTGTACGAGCCGCGCAGCATCGGCTCGCCCTCGTGCTCGAGATAGCGCACCAGGGCCTGCCGGGCGTGGCCGCCGCCGTACGTCTGGTCCAGCGCCGCGAACAGCTCGCCGACCGAGCGCAGGGCCGCGATGTCACCGGAGGTCACCCGGTAGCCCGGTCCGCGCCGGTCGCGGTCGTGGGGGCCCGGGGGGGGGCGGGGCGCCCCCGCCCGCGGGGCCGGGGGGCCCCGGCGGCCCACGGGGGGGGGGGTTTGTAAAAAAACCCTCACCCCCCCCCCGTATGTCAGGGG
>NZ_JBHYVB010000334.1:6483-8186 GCF_042750115.1 Streptomyces sp. NPDC059455 | reverse complement strand
CGCCCCGGGCGCGCACCCCCCCCCACCCCCAGCCCCAGACCCCCGGGCGCGCCCGGCGCCGCGCCGGCAGGCCCCGGGGCCCGGGGCGCAGCCCCGGGTCGGGGCTCGGGGCTGCGCCCCGGATTCGGGAAGGGGCGGGGCGGGGAACAGAACGCGCCGCACCCCTGCAGCGGGACCCAGGGGCACAGCCCCAGCGGGGTCCGGGGCACAGCCCCAGCGAGGTCCGGGGCAGCCCCGCGCGAGCCCGGGGCACAGCCCCGGCAGGGTTCGGGGCACAGCCCCACGCGGGCCCGGGGCACAGCCCCGGCAGGGTTCGGGGCACAGCCCCACGCGGGCCCGGGGGCGCAGCCCCGTCCGGACCCGGGACGGAGCCCCGGCGGGGTCCGGGGACCTGCCCCCGGATTCGGGAAGGGGCGGGGCGGGGAACAAAACGCGCCGCACCCCTGCAGCGGGACCCAGGGGCACAGCCCCAGCGAGGTCCGGGGCACAGCCCCGCGCGAGCCCGGGGCGTAGCCCCGGTGGGGGCCGGGGGTCTGCTCCGGGCGGGGTGGGGGAACCGAACGCCGTGGGGGGGGTTAGCGGCGGCCTCGGAAGCGGCGGCGTTCTGGGGGGTGGGCGGGAGACGTGTCGGCCAGGCGGATCACCACGTCCTCCGCGCCGCCGTCCCGGCCCGCCACGACCGGCTTCAGTGAGCGTGCCGCCTTCGCCCGGTACTGGGCCGCGTCCGCCAGGCGGAAGAGGCGGCGGGCCGACGGCACGGGGCCGATCGGGTCGCCGGTGGACGCGATCCCGCAGGCCACTCCCTCGCCCAGTTCCAGCTCCGCCGCCCGTCGGCACAGCTCATCGGCCACCCGGACCACCTCGTCCGCCGGGGGCCCGACCCCCAGCAGGCAGAACTCGTCGCCGCCCAGCCGGGCCACCAGCGCCCCGGGCAGCATCGCGCCGCATATGGACAGCAATGAGCCGAATCGTTCCAGCAAGCGATCGCCGACCGCATGGCCGAGGGTGTCGTTCACCCGCTTGAGGCCGTTGAGGTCGCAGACCACCAGGCTCACCACCGTGCCGTCCGCGTGGTACGCCTCCAGCGCCTCGTCCAGCCGTATGTCCACCGCGCGCCGGTTGCCGAGACCCGTCAGCGGGTCGGTGAAGGCGAGGCGGCGGGCCTCTTCCAGGCGCTCGGTCTGGGCCAGTCCGGCGGCGGTCACCGAGGCCAGCACGGTCGCGAAGTCGGCGTCGTCGCGGTCGAAGACGGGCCGCCCGGCCCCCCGGGCCACGTACAGCTCGCCCCACGCCCGCCCGTGCAGCACGATCGGGGCCACCACACAGCTGCCGCGTCCTCGCCGCCGCAGCGCGGCCACCCTCCCCCAGCCGCCGCTGGGCGGGGCCGAGCCGGCGCCGGTGCCCACGCCCTCGGCCGTCTCCACCCAGGCATGCGGCTCCCCGCCCGCGGCCCAGTGCTCGTGCACGAATTCGGCGATCTCCGGGAAGTCGTGCACCGGATACGACTCGTCCTCCGGCAGCCGCTCCTCGCCCGCCATCAGCTCGCCCACGTTCACCAGGACCCGCAGCCGTCCCCGCTCGCGCTCCCACATCGAGATCGCCGCGAAGCTGCCGTCGAGGGGGCGGCGGGGCCCCGCGGGCGCCCCGGCCCACCAGGACCGGGGGGGGAGGCCCCCCGCCCACAGCCGTGCGCTCGGGAACTC
>NZ_JBHYVB010000334.1:0-6473 GCF_042750115.1 Streptomyces sp. NPDC059455 | reverse complement strand
CGGCCCCCCGGGCCCCCCCCCCCCATCGACTCCTGCGGGGTGTGCGCCGCCGCCATCTCCTGAGCGAGCCGTACGACGGCCCGCAATCGTCCGTCGACCCCATCGGGCCGCCCGCCGATCTCCCCGTTGTCCGTCACGACGGCCTCGCATTCCTCACGGCCATGCATCGTTCGCATCGTTCGCTCTGCTCTCCAGCGTAAGAACGTCGAGAACAATCCGCTGCGGGCCGTTCACCCCGGGTATCCGAGCGAACGGTCACCCCCGGTGGCCGCTTCGCTCCCCCCGGGCCGGGGCCACTCCCCGGATCCGGTCAACTTCCCCGGTCCGGGGTCGCTACTCCTCCGGCCGGGGTCCGGCACTCCGCCCGGTCCGGGGTCGCTACTCCTCCGGCCCGGGTCCGGCACCCCGCCCGGTCCCCGTCCGTTACTCCCCCGGCCAGTTCGCCGGACGCTTCTCGTTGAACGCGGCCACACCCTCCGCGCGGTCCCCGGAGAAGGCCACCGTCCGCCACGCCGCGTCCTCGACCTCCAGACCGGCCCGCAGATCCAGCCCCTGCCCCAGCCGCAGCGCCTTCTTGGCGGCCCGCACGCCGACCGGGGAGTTGGCGGCGATGCCGCGGGCCAGTTCCAGGGCTTCGGCCCGGTCCTCGCCCTCCGCCGTCAGCCGGTCCACCAGGCCCAGCGCATGGGCCTCCGCGGCGGCCACCCGGCGCGCGGAGAAGATCAGTTCGGCGGCGCGCGCGGCGCCCACCCGGCGCGGCAGCAGCTGGGTGCCGCCCCCGCCCGGGATCACCCCGACGGACACCTCGGGCAGCCCCACCACGGCGGTGGGGTCGGCCACGATCACGTCGCAGGACAGGGCCAGCTCGAAGCCGCCGCCCAGCGCATAGCCGTGCACCGCGGCGATGGCGGGCATCGGCAGCTCCAGCACCCCGGTGTAGGCGGCGCGGGAGACCGGCCGGTGCCGCATCATCTCGGCGTCGGTGAGCGAGTTGCGCTCCTTGAGGTCGGCGCCCACGCAGAAGGCCCGCTCATGGGTCGAGGTCAGCACCACGGCCCGGACGTCACGGTCCTCGGACAGCGCCGCGCAGGCCGCCGCGATGGAGCGCGCCATCTCCGACGAGACGGCGTTCATGGCCTTGGGCCGGTCCAGCACCAGCTCGGCCACGAAGCCGTCCCTGCGGACCGCGACCCACTCCCCGTACCGCTGCTCACTCATCACGCACCCTCCCGGTTAACGACCGTGAACACACTGCCCGCGATCATTCCAGCTCCCCGGGGCGTGCGGAACCTGTGAGCGCCCGGACAGGCCCTAGCGGGCCCGCCGCCACCGGTTCAGGAAGCCCATCAGAATCGACTGCTGCTTCTGCCCGTCCTCCCCCTGCCCATCCGACTCCGGACCCGACCCCGACCCCGTCGGGGTCTCAGCCGCGGACGCCGCGTCGGTGGCGAACGGCAGCGAGATCGGCGGGATGGGCGGCGGCGGAGGGGTCCCCGGCGGCATCTCCTGCGGCCGGCCCGGCTGCCCCTGCGGGCCCGGCTCCCCCGGGCGGGCGACGGGCGGCGCACCGCGCCGGCTCCCCGGCCTGGGTACGGGAGCGAACCGCACCGGCAGCGTGATCACCCCCCGTACGAAGATCCCGGACAGCCACTTCAGCTCCTCGATCTCCCCGGCGAGCGCCAGATCGGGGACCCGGTCCAGGAGCTTCTCCAGCGCGACGGAGGCGATCAGCCGGGCCGAGGACCGGCCGGGGCAGGCGTGGGCGCCCGCGCCGAACGCCAGATGGGCCCGGTTGCCCTGCTTGTGCGGGGACCTCAGCAGGGCGTCCCGGTTGGTCGCCGCGAAGCTGATCATCACGGCGTCGCCCGCGCGCAGCCGCTTCCCGGCGAGGTTGGTGTCGTGCACCGGGAAGTAGAGCCCCATGTTGGCCAGCGGCGGGTCCGTCCACAGCACCTCGTCGAGGGCGTCCTCGACGAGCATGCTGCCGCCCATCAGCTCGCCCGAGAACCGCTCGTCGGTGAGCAGCACCCGCAGGGCGTTGCCGATCAGTCCGGGCACCACGCCGGTCACCATCCCGATCAGCAGCAGCAGCTGCTCGACCAGTTCCTCGTCGCTCAGCCGCGCCGGATGGGCGATCAGCCAGGAGGTGATGTCGGCGCCCGGCTCACGTCGTTTGAGGTCGATCAGCTCGCGCAGCGCCGCGCCCGAGGTCCGGTCCCCGCCCGAGGGATCCGAGCCGTCGATGAACGCCGCCACGCCCCGCAGCAGCCGGTCCATGATCTCCTGCGGGCAGCCGAAGAGCTGGCTCGTCACCATGATCGGGACCAGTGCGCAGTACGTCCCGATCAGCTCGGCCTCGCCCGTCTCGCAGAACTGGTCGATCAGCGAGTCGGCGATGCGCTCGACATAGTTCCGCAGCGCGCTGGAGTCGATCCGGCCGGTGGTGTCCTCGATGGCGCCGCGCAGCCGCCGGTGCTCCTCGCCGTCCACGAAGTCGACCTGCGGCCGGGGCCTGATGACCTGCGGGGCGTAGCTGGACTCCGGCAGCAGGCCCTCGTTCCTGTCCCGCCAGTGACGGGGGTCCTTGGAGAAGGTCTCTGGGCGCCGCATGACCTCCAGCGCCGTGTCGTACCCCAGGCACAACATGGCCGGTACGCCTCTGTCCAGCTCCACCGGCGCGAGCTGGCCGTGGGCCTCGCGCAGCCGCCGGTAGACCGCGAAGGGGTCCGTACCGAACTCGGGCGCGTGGAGCGGTTCGGCACCGGTCTCCCCGTGGGCGGGACAGCCCGGCGGGGGTAAGGCGCCCGGACGCTGAGCACTCGAATCGTAAAGCTGGGTCACACGTGCTCCTGGACACCGCCGGGCCCACCCCGCGGGCGGACGCGGACGGTGCTACTTCGACGACAGGACCTGGGATCCACCGAGTGGATCTTGCGGACGTAGGCTAGCCCAACAGGCCCCGCGCGGGGCCCAGTTCAGTGATCCGGTCAGCGCCACCGGAATGATCCGGCCGGGGCCGCGGGAACGATCCGGACGGAGCTACCGGAACGATCCGGACGGAGCCACTGGAACGATCCGGACGCGGCCGCCCCGAACGGTCCGGACGCGCCCGCACCACCCGTACCGCCCGCCCCGCACGGGCTCACGCGCGACGGCTCAGCAGCCACGGCTCCACGACCCCGAGGCCACGCACCGGCCGCTGCCACATCGGCTGCAGCGCGAAGCGGTACGAGGGCGGCTCCTCGCCCTCCTTCTCCGCCGCGGCGGCCGCCTCCGCGGCCTCCGCCTCCGACACCGGGGCCTCCCCGGTGCGGCTCAGCTCCTCGGCGAACGCGCCGTCCACCAGGACCGCGTTCTTGGGAGCTATGGACGTCAGCCGGCTGGCCAGATTCACCGTCGTGCCGAAGACATCGCCCATCCGCGTCGTGACCGTGCCGAACGCGATCCCGACCCGCAGCTCGGGCATCGTCTCGTCATGCGTCAGCGTCTCGATCAGGCGCAGCGCGATCTCGGCGGCGATGCCCGCGTCGTCGGCCGCGTAGAGCACCTCGTCGCCCAGCGTCTTGATCAGCCGTCCGCCGTGCGCCGCCACCAGGTCGGCGGCCGTGGTCTCGAATGCCTCGACCAGCTCGCCGAGCTCCTCCTCCTCCAGCCGCCGGGTCAGCCGGGTGAAGCTCACCAGGTCCGCGAAGCCGACCGCCAGCCGCCGGTCCACCATCTCGACGTCGTCCGCCGCCTGCACCACCCGGCCGGTCGCGGCCGCGAGCTGGCGCCGGTAGACGTAGACAAGGAACTCCTCCAGCTCCGGCAGCAACAGCTCGACCAGCGGATACGCGATCTCGGTCCGGGTCATCCCGGTCTCCTGGGGGTCGGTGAGCCCCTCCAGGAAGGAGTCGATCTGCCAGTCGGCGAGCCGGGCGGTGGTCTGGCCGGTGGAGCGGGCCACCTGGATGGCCATCGGCTCGCTCAGCAGCCCGGCCTCGACCAGACCGGACAGCCGGCGCAGCGCCAGTACGTCGGCCTCGGTCAGCGCCTTGGCCTGGCCGATGTCGGCGAAGCCCATGGCCCGCCAGAAGCGGGTGGCCAGCTCGACCGAGACGCCCGCGCTGCGGGCGGCCTGGAAGGGGGTGTAGCGCCGCTCGGCGCCGAGGATCAGCTGCTCCAGCCGGAGCGCGATGGGGTCCGGCTGGTCCTCGTCGTCGGGGGCCTCCGCGGCGGCGCTCTCCCGCGCCCCGGTGTCCCGTACGGCCGCGTCGGGCGCGGCGGCGTCCAGCACCTCGCGCTCTTCGGCCGTGCCGGAACCCGCGTCGTCGGCGGTCACCGCCCGCCCCCTGTCCGATCCCTGCGCACTGCCCTTCCGTTCCCTCTTCCCGGCCGGTCCCGAGCTCGCTCACAGCCGCCCCGAGCTGGACCGACCGCGACCACGATACGTCAGGTGTGCCGTAGCTCACTCTTGTGCGGGAGGGTCATTCCTCCCTCGGTACGGAGCGTAGATGCACGATGTCCCCGGCGGAGACCGGCTCCTGAACCCCGCCTTCTGTGGCCAGAACCAGACGCCCGTCGCCGTCGATCGCGACCGCCTCGCCGACGCGCTCCCGGCCGCCCGGAAGCTCGGCGCGCACCTGGCGCCCGAGGGTCGCACAGCCCGCCGCGTACGTCTCCTGGAGGCCGCTCGCCCCGGGGTCGCCCTCGAAGCGGCGCCACTCCCCGTACCACTCGGCGATCGAGCGCAGCACGGCCCGCAGCAGCGGATCGCGGTCGGTGGAGACGGCGTCCGCCAGGGCCAGCGACCCGGCGGTGGGAACGGGAAGTTCACCGGCGCGCAGCGAGACGTTCAGCCCCATGCCGATCACCACCGCGTCCCCGGCCCGCTCGGCGAGGATCCCGCCGAACTTCCGCTCCTCGCCCGCGACCGTCACCAGCAGGTCGTTCGGCCACTTCAGCGCGGTGTCCACGCCCGCCGTACGGCTGAGCGCCCCGGCGGCCGCGACCCCGGCCAGCAGCGGCAGCCAGCCCCAGCGCTCGGTGGGCACGCCCGCGCCGCCGGGCCGTAGCAGGATGGAGAAGAAGAGCCCGGACCGGGCCGGGGCCGTCCAGGCGCGGTCGAGCCGGCCGCGCCCCGCGGTCTGCTCCTCGGCGATGAGCACCGCGCCCTCGGGGGCTCCGGCCCGCGCCCGGGTGACCAGATCCGTATTGGTCGAGCCGGTCGCCCGCACCACCTCGAGCTCGGTCCACAGCCCGCCGGGGCGCACCAGCCCCCGGCGCAGCGCGGCCGCGTTCAGCGGTGGCCGCTCCAGGTCGGACCAGCGTCCGCGCGCGTCACCTGGGCTCCCTGAGGTGTCAGAAGGCGTCATGGGGGCCAGCCTAGGGTCAGGAGGTGTGGCCAACGACGCAGTGCCACCAGGCGGTGCCGCCGATACGCTACGTGCCGGTAGCCCAGCCAGCGCAAAGCCGCCGAACGGTCCGGAACCCCCGAAAGCCGACAGGACCCGTCTGATCACGATCACGACCCGTACCGCCCCGTTCCCCGCCTTCCCCCGATCCTGAAGACCCGCCGTATCCACCCCCAGGACGAGCAGGAGCCGCATCCCGATGTCCACCGAGCCGGAGACCGCCCCCGAGATTCCAGACCGCCACACCACCGCGGGGAAGCTCGCGGACCTGCAGCGCCGCATCGAAGAAGCGACCCACGCCGGGTCCGCGCGCGCGGTGGAGAAGCAGCACGCCAAGGGCAAGCTGACCGCGCGCGAACGCATCGACCTCCTCCTGGACGAGGGGTCCTTCACCGAGCTCGACGAGTTCGCCCGGCACCGCTCGACCAACTTCGGCATCGACCAGAACCGGCCCTACGGGGACGGGGTCGTGACCGGGTACGGCACGGTCGACGGCCGCCCGGTGGCCGTGTTCTCCCAGGACTTCACGGTCTTCGGCGGGGCGCTCGGGGAGGTGTTCGGCGAGAAGATCGTCAAGGTCATGGACTTCGCGCTGAAGACCGGCTGCCCGGTCGTCGGCATCAACGACTCCGGTGGCGCCCGCATCCAGGAGGGCGTGGTCTCCCTCGGCATGTACGGCGAGATCTTCCGCCGCAACACCCACGCCTCCGGGGTGATCCCGCAGATCAGCCTGGTCGTGGGCCCGTGCGCGGGCGGCGCGGTCTACTCCCCGGCGATCACCGACTTCACGGTGATGGTCGACCAGACCTCGCACATGTTCATCACGGGGCCCGATGTGATCAAGACGGTCACGGGCGAGGACGTCGGCTTCGAGGCGCTGGGCGGCGCCCGGACCCACAACACCACCTCCGGTGTCGCGCACCACATGGCCGGGGACGAGAAGGACGGCATCGAGTACGTCAAGGCGCTGCTGTCGTACCTGCCGTCCAACAACCTCTCCGAGCCGCCCGCCTTCCCCGACGAGGACGCCGATCTCGAGGTCTCGGCCGAGGACCGGGAAATGGACACCCTCATCCCGGA
>NZ_JBHYVB010000333.1:0-8210 GCF_042750115.1 Streptomyces sp. NPDC059455 | reverse complement strand
GCCCCGCGCGCGGGGCGGGGCCCCCCCGCCGCCGGCCCGCCGGCGGCCCCCACCCATTCCCCCACCCCACGGAGATGGACCGTGCGGACGCGATGCGTCCGGTGTGCGGCGTCAGACGCTGACGCCGTGGGAGCGCAGATAGGCCAGCGGGTCGATGTCGGATCCGTAGCGCGGGCTGGTGCGGACCTCGAAGTGGAGATGCGGTCCGGTGGCGTTCCCGGTGCTGCCGGACCGGGCGATCCGGTGGCCCGCCTGGACCGACTGCCCGGTGCGGACCATCAGCGCCGACAGATGCGCGTAGTGGGTGTAGAGCCCGTCGGCGTGGCGGACGATGACCTGGTAGCCGAAGGCGCCGCCCCACCCGGCCGCCACCACGGTGCCCGGGGCGGCAGCGCGCACGGAGGTGCCGGTGGGCACCGCGAAGTCCACGCCGGTGTGATGGCCGCTCGCCCACCGCGAGCCGCGGATGCCGTACCCCGCGCTGACCGGCCCGCTGACCGGGGCCATATGCGGGCGGGCCGCCGTCTTGCGGACCACCGTGTGGCTCGAGACCGTCGAGGCACGGTGGCGGGGCGCCGCCTTGCGCGGATGCCGGGAGCCCGCGGGCAGGGTCAGCCGCTGCCCCGGGTGGATCAGATGCGGGTTCGGGCCGACGGTCCCGCGGTTGGCGTGGTACAGCGCCTTCCAGCCACCCCTGACGGACGCACGCGTGGCGATGCGGGACAGCGTGTCACCGCGGACGACCGCGTAGGAGCCGGACGCCGCCGCGCGCCGGGCGGTGTGCTGCCGGGCGCGGGACTTCGCGGCGGACTTGGCCGACTTCTTGGGCTTCGCCGGGTGCTGGGCGCGGGGGTGGGCGTTCTGGCTCGTCACTCCGGCGGGTGGACCGGACCGGGTCAGCCGGCTGCGGACGGAGCACACCGGCCACGCGCCGGGGCCCTGTTTGCGCAGCACCGCCTCCGCCACGGTGATCTGCTGGGCCTTGGACGCCAGATCGGCCCGCGGGGCGTAGGCGGTGCCGCCGAACGCCGCCCAGGTGTGCTGGGAGAACTGGAGTCCGCCGTAGTAGCCGTTGCCGGTGTTGATGTGCCAGTTGCCCCCGCTCTCGCACTTGGCGACCAGGTTCCAGGTGTCGACCGAGGCCGCGTGGGCGGCGCCGGTGCCGAGGAACGGCAGGACGATGCCGACACCACCCGCGGTGAGCGCCGCGCACAGCGGCGAGACCCGGCTGGGCGATGCGGGGCGTCGGTGACTTCCTCGTACGGCCATGAGGCTGGTTCCTCTCCACAACGGCTCTCGACGTCGCCCTCCGGAGGACCCGGTGGGCTGTACGAGTACCGCAGCCCGGCCCCGCCGGTCACAAGGCGCAGGGGGCCTCATGGACCGCCGCGCGCCGCCCGGTGCCACCCCGGAATCGGCTGACGCTCCCTCAGTTGTGCGGTGGGAGGCGCATGGAGGGCCGGGGGCGCACGGGCGTCGGCGGGGCGGGAGCGGCGGACCGGGGGCGGGCGCGGGTGATCACGCGCCGCCGGACGTCCTGGTACGGCGGGAAATGATTCTCCGGGGCGCCGGACGGGGCGGCCGCTATTCCGCCGGATTGGTTTCCGGGTGATCGATGACGGATCTCGGACGGCGGTCCGGGTGAATTGCCGCCGGGGCCCGGGAGGTTGAAGACCGGACGAGCGACGGGCGGCTCAATACGGCGGCCGGTGCGGGCCGGGCGCGCGGCACGGGATCTTCCCCGGCGCTATTGCGGCACCGCCCGGTCAAGATCGGCCGCTTGGCGGCCGGGCCCGAGCGGACGGCCGTAACCGCGCGGCACCGCGTTGGAACCGGCCGTTCCGCTCCCTCCTCCCCGGCGTCCGGAGAATGCCGGGGAGGGGAGGAGAGGAAGGGGAGAGCGGGAGGCGGTGGGAGGGGCGGGAAATAGGACGGCCTTGCGGTGGGGCGGGGAAGCGGGGGACGGATGAGCGAACGCGCCGGACGTACCCGGCGGAGTTTCCCAGGGTGCGGCGGGAGACTCAAACGTATCGACGGGGCCCGCCGCCGACCGTGGCGTTCACGGGCGGGGCCGGCCGGGAGCGGACGCGGCCCCGGGCGACGACACGGCGGGGAGGCGACGGGGAGACGGTAAGGCGACCGAGGGCACCGGGCGCGGAACCAGGGCCCCGACTCGTATGCCCTCTCGCCTCCGGTTATGGCCCGAGGAACAGGGGCGGTCGCACGGGGTCCGGCCAACTCATCGGCCACAGAACGGACTTGACTCGGCGTTTACCGTATCTCTTGTCGTGCATCGCCTCGCCGACGCCCGTGCGCCGCGGCAGTTCTCCGAAAAGGGCCGGCCGTCATGGCGTCGGGGAACTGGCGGAGAATCACGCCGCCCGTGTATAGCGGGAACCGCGCCGCCGCGCATATCATTGCCTCACATCGACTTCCTCCCTTCCAGCCGCTCGCAGGAGTGGCCCCGGAATAATCACCCTTCACCCCGCCTGTCCGGGACCCCGGGCGGCGCCGGGGGCCGCGCTTTTCCCGCGGCCTCGCCCGCCGCTCCCTGGAGACGGTTCGTTTTGGGTTCCCGCCGACGGGAGGCGCGGCGCGCCTACGGCGTATGCCGGTGGTCACCGGCCGTGCGCGGAGGGTCATTCGGCGTACTCGGCGCTACGCCTTGCCGCTGGACGCCGGGCCGGGGGCGCATGGCGGAACCGGGCCGTGCCATGAAACGCCGGTCGGGCACCGGGCGATGCGGAATGAGCGCCCCGACCAGTCGCTCGGAGCCGCCGCCACCCCTGGGATAAGGTGCCCGCGTGGCCACCGTTGTCGAGCTGACCTGCTATCCCGTCAAGGGCTGCGCGGGTGTTCCGCTGTCCGAGGCGCTGCTGACGGAGGCGGGTCTGGAACACGACCGCAGCTTCATGGTCATCGGCGAGGACGGAGAGTGCCGCACTCAGCGGCGGGATCCCCGGCTCGCCGTCATCCGCCCCGCCATCGACCCGCACGGCACCCGGCTCACCCTGTCCGCACCCGGCGAGGGCGAGGTGGCCATCGACATCGACACCACCTCCGCGCGGCGCGAGGTCACCGTGTTCGACACGCCCTACCTCGGCATCGACCAGGGCGAGGACGCCGCCACGTGGCTTTCCCGGTTCCTGGGCGCGCCGAGCAGGCTGGTGCGGGTGCCCCCGGAGCACGACCGGGTGACCGACGGATGGATCCCCGGCACCTGTGGCTACGCCGACAGCGCCGCGGTGCACATCGTCTCCCGGGCCAGCCTGGACGGGCTGAACGAGCGGATCGCCGAGGCGGGCGGCGCGGCACTGCCGATGAACCGCTTCCGCCCCGGCATCGTGATCGGCGGATGGCACGAACCCCACCGGGAGGACCGGGTCCGCAGGATCGCCATCGGCGGCGCCGAACTGGGCTTCGCCAAGCACACCGCCCGGTGCGCGGTGACCACGGTCGAACAGAGCGAGGGCGTCAAGGCGGGCCCGGAGCCGCTGCGCACCATGGCCGGCTACCGGCGCGACCCCGGCGGCGCCACTCTGTTCGGCTGCCAGTTCTCCGTGATCCGCGCCGGAAAACTGGCCGTGGGAGACGAGGTGGACGTCATCGAGTGGGACGGGCCGCCGCCGGGGGAGTGACCGGGACCGCTCACACCGACGCGAGCACCTTGGCGAAGGCGTCCAGCAGCTGAGCGGCACCCTCCTCGACCTGGGCACACTGCTCCTGCGGTGGGGCCGGCTGCCGGAGCACCACCCGGGTCCGGCCGCCGTCCAGATCGGCGAAGGTGGCGGTCATCTCCATCGCGCCCTGCGGCAGGTCCAGCGTCCACACCAGCCGCTCCCGGCCGACCACCTCGCGGTAGCCACCGCGCATCGGCATCTCGCCCGCGGGTGTGGCGACGGTCGCTCTCCAGGCGCCTCCCGGCCGGACGTCGAGGTCGACGGACTCGGGCGCGGCGCCGAACCAGCGGGCGAAGTACTCCGGCTCGGTCCACACCCGCCACACGGTCTCGCGCGGTGCGTCCAGGTCCCGGCTGATGGTGATCTCGTTGCTGCTCATGGTGTCTCCTCGGCGAGCGGGGGCGGGAAGGCGTCGCCCCCTGTTCCACCTCTCAGACCGGCGCGCGGCGCGGAACTCATCGGTCCTGGTTCAGCAGTCTTCCGTCCGCACGGCCGATCCAGTACCGGCGCAGCACATCGAGGACCACCGACACCTCGCAGGCGGTGATGCCGGGGAGCGTCGCCAGATCGCGGGTGAGCAGCTCGGCCAGGCCGTCCTCGTCCCGGAACACCCCGTGGTGGATCACCGAGGAGGTGCCCGCCACGATGGAGACATAGCGCGCCGAGGGATGCCGGGCCAGCGCGTCGGCCACTTCCTGGATGGCCCCGGGCGCGGCATGCAGTTCGATCACGACCTCCAGCGGATGGCCGAGCAGCGCCGGTTCGATCTCCACGCGGGGCCGCACCAGCCCGCGCTGGAGGAGCGACTGGGTCAGCCGGTAGGCGGTGGACCGGTTGATGCCGAGCCCGCGCGCCACTTCGGCGGCGCTGGCCCGACCGTCCTGGCGCAGCAGCTCCATGGCCCGCAGCTCATCGTCGCCGAACCCGGTGACGGACGCGGGCTCCTCCACCGGATCGGCGACCTCCCGCAATGCCCGCAGCTGGGCGTCGTCCAGCCGCCGCAGCCGCCACGCGTCGGACTTCGCCGTCGCCCGCAGCACCAGCTCGGTATGGGCCGACCGCACGCCGGGGACGGACGGGATCCGTGTCATCAGCAGCTCACGCGCCCGGTCGCGCCGGGTGGCGTGCAGGGAGCAGTAGACATCCGCGTGGCCCGTGGTCGTGGCGACGAACGGGATCTCGGGCAGCTCGGACAGCTGCCGGGCCACCTCCCACGCCTGCCCCGGGGCCGTGGCCACCCAGATGTGCAGGGGGTTGCCCTCGGCCAGCATCGGCCACTCCACCTGCCCGATCACCCGCAGCAGCCGCTCCTCCGCGAGCCGGGCCAGCCGGCGGCCGACGGTGCTGGCGGAGCTGCCGAGCACCTCGGCCAGCGCGCTCAGCGGCGCCCTCGGTGCCACCTGCAGGGCGGCCACCAGATCGAGGTCGGCGTCGTCGAGCACCGGCGGGGTGGAGGGATCGGCTGCCATGGATACGAACCTATCGTGCGATTGGTGCGCCACGCGTGAATCATTCATGCGTAATGACTCTTTCTCTTGCCTCATTCCGTCATTCCTCCTCTAATGGACGACCACTACTGCGTCATCGACGAAGGAGTGCGGACGGTGAGTTCCAACGACACCACGACCACACCCGACAACACCCCCGGCAAACCGCCTCCCGACGCGCCCGGGGACTCCTCGGCGGCGCTGTCCGCACTGCTCCGGGTGCTCGGCGCCGTCGAGCGCGCGGGCAACAAACTTCCCCATCCCTTCTGGCTGTTCGCGATCCTCAGCGCCTTCCTCGCGCTGATCAGCTGGGGGCTCGCCACCGCGGACGTCTCCGCGGTCGACCCGGCGGGGGACAAGACCGTGGCGGTGCGCAGCCTGATCTCGGTCGACGGGGTGCGGTCGATGATCAACGACGCGATCACCAACTACGCCACCTTCCCACCGCTCGGCACCATCCTGGTCGTCATGCTCGGTGTCGCCGTCGCCGACCGGTCGGGGCTGCTCGCGGCGATGCTGCGGGCCGGTGTCGCCAAGGTTCCGGCGCGCTGGATGACCTTCGCCCTGGCCTTCACCGCGATGGTCGCCCACATCGCGTCCGACGCCGCCTATGTGGCGCTGGTCCCCCTGGGCGGGCTGGCCTTCCGGGCCATCGGGCGCAGTCCGCTGCTGGGGATCGTCGTGGCCTTCGTCGGCGTATCGGCGGGCTATGACGCCAGCCCGCTGATCACCCCGATGGACGCGGTGCTGTCCGGGCTGACCACGGCCGCCGCGCACACCGTGGACCCCGGCTATGTCGTCACCCCGCTGTCCAACTACTTCTTCTCCCTCGCCTCCTCGGTGGTGCTGGCCGCCGTGATCACCTTTGTCACCGAGAAGGTGCTGGTGAAGCGAGTGGCGGCGCTTCCGCCCGAGCCCGAGGAGGCGGACGGGGAGGCCACCGCGAAAACCACTGCGGACGGCGAAGCCACCGCGAAAACCACTGCGGACGGCGAAGCCACCGCGAAAACCACTGGGGATGTCGAACTCGCCCTGGCACCCGAGGAGCGCCGCGGGCTGCGCCGCGCCGCCGTCGCCCTCGTCAGCTACCTCACGGTGATCGTGGTGGCGATGATCCCCACCGGGTCACCGCTGCGCGGCGAGGGCGGCAGCATCGTCGAATCGCCCGTGCTCTCCGGTATCGCCGTGGTGCTCGGACTGCTCTTCGCCCTCCTCGGCGCGGTCTACGGGCGTGCGGCCGGTACCGTCCGTGGCGGCCGGGACATCCCGGACTTCATGGCGCACGGCATGCGGGAGATGGCCCCCATCCTGGTGCTGTTCTTCGCCATCTCCCAGTTCCTCGCCTACTTCAAGTGGACCGGCGTCGGCCAGGTGCTCGCCATCCGCGGCGCCGATCTGCTGAAGGATCTCGGGGTCACCGGCCCGGTCGCCTTCCTCGGCATCGTGGTGGTGTGCACGGTGATCAATCTGGCGATGACCAGCGGCTCGGCCATGTGGGCGCTGGTGGCCCCGGTCTTCGTGCCGATGCTGATGCTGCTGCACATCCCCCCGGAGGCCACCCAGGCCGTCTACCGCATCGCCGACTCCTGCACCAACGCCATCACCCCGATGAGCGCCTACTTCGTCATGGCGCTCGGCTTCCTCCAGCGCTACCGGCGCTCCGCCGGAATCGGCACCCTCGCCTCGCTGACCCTGCCGCTGTCCGTGGCCATGCTGGTGGCCTGGACCCTGCTCTTCTACGTCTGGTGGGCGCTGGGCATCCCGCTCGGCCCCGGCGCGCCCGTCCGCTGATCCCCAGCCGCTCCCTCACCCCCGCCACCCCCGGGAAGGATCCCCCTCGCATGACCCCCTCCGATCTCGCCGCCGCCACCGCCCAGGCGCTGCCCGAGATGATCGAAGACCTACGGACACTGGTGGAACTGGAGACGCCGAGCAACGACAAGCGGCTGCTGGACGCCGGACTCGCCGCGATCAGCGGCTGGGTCGTCGACCGGCTCGGCGAGCCGGACGGCACCGAGCGCCACGACTGCGGACCGCACGGCGATGTGCTCGCCCTGACCTATCGCGGCACGGCACCCGGCACCGTGCTGATGCTGTGCCACTACGACACGGTGTGGCCGGCCGGAACGCTCGCCGAATGGCCCTTCGAGGTCGAGGACGGCCGGGCGAGCGGCCCCGGTGTCTTCGACATGAAGACGGGCCTGGTGCAGGCCGTCTGGACCCTGCGGCTGCTGCGCGAACTGGCGCTTCCCCACCCCTCGGTGCGGCTGCTGCTCAACGGCGACGAGGAGATCGGCAGCCCCGCCTCCCGGCGCCATATCGAGCGGCTCAGCGAGGACGTCCTGGCCACCCTGGTCTTCGAGGCGTCGCTGGACGGGGCGCTCAAGACCTCCCGCAAGGGCGTCGGGCTGTTCGATGTGACGGCCCACGGCCTCGAATCGCACGCGGGTCTCGACCCGTTCGCGGGCGCGAGCGCCATCCACGCGCTGGCCGAGGTCGTCCCGCGGATCGTCGCGCTCGGCGCCCCGGAGCGGGGGACCACGGTGAACGTGGGGCTGATTCAAGGCGGCACGGGGCGCAATGTGATCGCCGCACGGGCGAGTTGCGGCATCGACATCCGGATCGCCGAACCGGAGGAGATGAAGCGGATCGACGCCGCGCTGCACGCCCTCACCCCCTCCGACCAGCGGGTGCGGCTGACCGTCACCGGTGAGTGGAACCGTCCGCCGATGGTTCCGGGCGGCCCGTCCCGCCGGTTGTTCGAGCGGGCCCACGCGATCGCCGCGGAACACGGCTGGGAGCTGGAGGAGACCGCGGTCGGCGGTGCCAGCGACGGCAACTTCGTCTCCGCGCTCGGCCGTCCCGTCCTCGACGGCCTCGGTGCCCTCGGCTCCGGTGCCCACGCCCGCCACGAACACACCGTGCTCGCCCCGATCCCGGCCCGTACCGCGCTGACCATCGGCCTGCTGCGGGCACTCGCGGCGGACGGCGCCTAACGGCACACCGACGCCGCGCCGACGCCGACGGTCCACCGGCCGTCGGC
>NZ_JBHYVB010000332.1:0-8353 GCF_042750115.1 Streptomyces sp. NPDC059455 | reverse complement strand
TGGGCCTCCGTCTCTCTCCCCCCCCGCCCCACCGCCGCGGGTGCGGGGCCCCCCCCCCCCCCGCCCGCCCCCCCCCCGCGGGGGGGGGCCCGGGCCCCGTCGATGTGGTCAGCCCCGCTCGGGGCCGGTGGCCACCGGACGGGCGCCATCCGAGGACCATTCGCTCCAGGAGCCGACGTACAGGGCCGCCGGAACGCCCGCGACCGCCAGCGCCAGCACCTGGTGCGCGGCCGAAACCCCGGAGCCGCAGTACACCCCGACCTCGGCGTCCCCGGTGGCGCCCAGGGCCGCGAACCGCTCGGCCAGCCGCTCGGCGGGCAGGAAGTGGCCGTCGTCCGTGACGTTCTCCGCCGTGGGGGCGGAGACCGCGCCCGGGATATGGCCGCCGACGGGGTCGATGGGCTCGACCTCCCCCCGGTAGCGCTCGCCCGCACGCGCGTCCAGCAGCACCCCGCGCCGGGCGAGCGCCGCCGCGTCGTCCGCCTCCAGCAGCGGCACGGCCCCGGGGCGCGGGACGAAGTCGCCCTCGTGCGCGTCCGGCACCTCGGTGGTCAGCGAGCCACCGACCGCCGTCCAGGCGGGCAGCCCCCCGTCGAGCACCCGCACGGACGGATGCCCCGCCCAGCGCAGCAGCCACCACGCGCGCGCCGCGGCCCACCCCGGTCCGCCGTCGTACGCCACCACGCGCCGGTCCTGGCTCACCCCGGCTCGGCGCATCGCGGCCGCGAACGCGGAAAGATCGGGCAGGGGGTGGCGGCCGGACTTTCCGGGCGGGCCCGCGAGCTCGGTGTCGAGGTCGACGTAGACGGCACCGGGCAGATGCCCCGCCTCGTATGCGGGGCGGCCGGGAGGCCCGCCGAGCTGCCAACGCACATCGAGCAGGAGCGGAGGATGATCCTCCGTTAGCTCACTCATGAGATCGGATGCGGTGATGATGGTATGCATAGGGATCATCCTTGCGTAGGTATTCCTGCGTCGATTGGACCACCCGGCCACCCGGTGTACGTCCGGGCGACACCAGAGCGCAATAAAGCCGAAACGGATGTGTGGTAATAATCCGGGCATTCTGCTGCGAGGCACGGCGAATTGCGGTTCCGCCAGGGCGCTATGTGCGACAGGTGGTGCAAACATCTGTCGGGCCCCCCGCATCAGCACCTCCGCACGACCGCCCCGCGCCGCCGACCGGCCCGGGGCCGTACCGTCCACCACGATGGTCCGAGGAGAGAATGACGTATGACCGAGGCAGCGACTCGGCGCACACCCGGCACGCCCTGCTGGACGAGTCTGATGGTGCACAGCCTTGCCGCGACACAGGACTTCTACCACTCCCTGTTCGGCTGGGAGTTCACCCCGGGCCCCCAGCAGCTCGGCGCGTATGTCCGCGCGGTGCAGGGCGGCCGGCCGGTCGCCGGGTTGAGCGAGCTGCCTCCGGAACGCCATCTGCCCGTGGCCTGGATGACCTATCTGGCCTCCGACGACGCCGATGAGACCGCCGAGATGATCCGCGCGTGCGGCGGCACCGTGGCGGTGGGCCCGCTGGACGCCGACGAGGCCGGCCGGATGCTGATCGCCGCCGACCCCGAGGGCGCGGTGTTCGGGGTGTGGCAGGAGTGCAGGTACGCGGCGGCGGAGCCCGGGGCGCCGGGCACCCCGGTCTGGCACGAGCTGCTGACCCGTGACGGCACCGGGGTGCTGAAGTTCTACAAGATGGTCTTCGGCTACCAGGCGGAGGCGGCGGCCCCGGAGGAGCCGGGCTGCCGCACGCTGCACCTGGACGGCCGGCCGGTCTGTGCGATCCAGAGCGTGGGCGACGCCCTGCCGCGCGGCCGGGGCCCGTACTGGATGACCCACTTCGCGGTGGACGATGTGGACGAGACGGTGCGCCGGGTGACCGCGCTGGGCGGTCAGGTGGTGCGGCCTCCGTCGCGGGGAGCGAGCGGCCATCGGGCCACGGTGCGGGACCCGGAGGGGGCGGCCTTCACCGTCGTACGGCGCACGAAGGGATGAGGCGGAGCGCCGGCCGGGGGCCGGGGAGGCCATGAGCCGAGCGCCGGCCGAGGGCCGGGAGCCGGAAGGCCGGGAGCCGGTCCACGGGAGGACGCCGTCAGTCGACGGGCAGCACATCCGGCGACAGGGCGGCCGCGCGCGCCCGCGCGGCCGTCATCCGGCGCCGGTGGTGGCGTCGGCACAGCACCTCGTAACCGACCTCGGTCCCCGGCCGGTTGACGTCGCCCACGACCACCTGGGCGCCCTCGACGACCATCTGGCCGCCGACGGTACGGGCGTTGTGCGTCGCCCGGGCGCCGCACCAGCACAACGCCTCCACCTGCAGCACCTCCACCCGGTCGGCGAGCTCCACCAGGCGCTGGGAGCCGGGGAAGAGCTTGCTGCGGAAGTCGGTGGTGATGCCGAAGGCGAAGACGTCCACCTCCAGGTCGTCCACCACCCGGGCGAGTTGGTCGATCTGCGGCGGGGTCAGGAACTGCGCCTCGTCGGCTATGACGTAGTCGACCCGGCCCCCGGCGGTCAGCGCCTGGACCACATGGGTGTAGAAGTCGAGGTCGTCGGCGACCTCGATGGCCTCGGTGGCCAGCCCGAGCCGTGAGGAGAGCTTGCCCTCGCCCTCCCGGTCGTCCCGGGTGTAGATCATCCCCTGGAGCCCGCGCGCCGAGCGGTTGTGCTGGATCTGCAGAGCGAGGGTGCTCTTTCCGCAGTCCATCGTTCCGGAAAAGAACACCAGCTCGGGCATGAGGAGGCGGGGCCTTTCGTAGGGCGGGGGAGACCGGGGCGGGCGTGAACGGGGCGGGGGTGACCGGGGCGGGGTGACCGGGGGCGCTCAGGAGCGTACTTCGAGGAGCGGCACCAGCTGTTCCAGAGGGGTCATCGAACCGTGCAGCCCGACCATGGCGGACTCCTTCGGCTCGGTGTGCGAGGCGACGATCGCGACGTCGTCGCACGCGGCGGCGACAATATCGCCGATCCGCCGGTACACCCGGTCGTCGACGCCCTTACCGCCGCCATCGGCACCGCCGGGCCCGCCGAACCAGCCCGCCTCGATGGCCTCGTCACGGTCGGCCACCCACATTCGCTCCCCCAGCACCTCGCGCCAGACGGCCAGCACATCGCCCGCGGCACCGGGGACGGCGTACACATGGCGGGCCCGGCCCTCGCCGCCGAGCAGCGAAACGCCCGCGCGCAGCTCCCAGTCCTCGTCGAAGTCGATGCGCGACTCCGGGTCGAACGGGATGTCGATCATGCCGTGGTCGGCGGTGACATAGAGCGCCGAGCGGGGCGGGAGGCTCTCGGCGAGCCGCTGGGCGAGCCCGTCGACATAGCGGAGCTGATCGCGCCACTCGGGCGAGTCCACGCCGAAGCGGTGCCCCTTACCGTCCACCTCGCTGTAGTACGTGTAGACGAGCGAGCGGCCCGCGGCACCGAGCTGCTCGGCCGCGAGGTCCATCCGCTCCTCACCGGTGAGCCGCCCGTGGAAGGTGCCGCCGCTGAGCGCGACCTTGGTGAGCGGGGTCTCGGCGAAGGTGGGCGCGGAGACCTGACAGGTGTGCACCCCCGCGGCGTCCGCGAGCTGGAAGACGGTCGGATACGGCTGCCAGGCGTGCGGCTCCGTCCAGGGCTGCCAGCGGAGCTGGTTCATCAGCTGGCCGGTGTCCGGGTCCCGCACCGTGTAGCCGGGCAGGCCATGGGCACCGGGCGGCAGCCCGGTGCCCACCGAGGCGAGCGAGGTCGCGGTGGTGGACGGGAAGCCCGCGGTGAGCGGCTCCCCCGAACCGTTCAGCGAACTGGACAGCAGCGAGGTCAGAAAGGGCGCCTCGCCGGGGTGGGCGCGCAGCAGCTCCCAGCCGAGGCCGTCCACCAGGAAGACGCAGACACGGTCGGCGGGGGCGAGGACCAGATCGGAGGAGAGCCCCGGGATCTCCTGGCCCGCGGCCACGGCGGGCAGCAGATCGGCGAGCGAACCGGTGCCGTACCGCGGCAGGGGCGCGGAGCGGGGGTCGAGCGGGGTGGGCTCGGGCCAGAAGGAGGCGGTGGAGGGCAGCGGGCCGGTGGTGGAGCCGGACATCAGCGGCTGGTGTCCGGGGTGGCCGCGGTGGCCTCGGAGAGCGCCTGGGCGAAGGCGAGGGTCTGCCGGACGGTGTCGGGGCCGTCCCCGGCCTCGCTGACGCGCAGGCTGAGGTCGTCGGCGGTGGAGGATCCGGTGTAGCCGTGGTCGGCCTCGCAGTTGGGGTCGCCGCAGGCGGCGGGCTCCAGGTCCAGACGGCTGACGGCGCCCCAGCCGATGGTCAGCACGACCTCGCGGGGCAGCGTGCCCGGGGTGTACGACTCGGGGTTGGCGACGACGCGGCTGAGCACGACCGAGGAGATCCGCTGGAGCTTCACGGACTCGGTGGAGGTGGTGGCGTACGGCGACGGGGAGGTGCCGTCCGCGGCCTGCTCGTCGGTGTGGCTGACGATGAAGCGATTGTCCGTGAGGACGAGGACCGTCACATGGCGGCGGACCTCGTTGGCGTCGAAGGTGGTCTCCTGGTGGACCAGGAACGACGCAATGGGCTCGCCGCCCACGGCGGCCTCCACCGCCTCGGCCACGAGTGCCGGGTAATAGCCGCTGCGCTCGATCGCCGCGCGCAGCCCCTGGGTCGTCGTACCGGTCTTCGCCATGTGCACCATCCTACGGGGCGACGCCGACGCGGGCGCCCGTGCCTGTCGAGGCCCGGACGACTCCCGCCAAGGTTCGGACGACCGCACGCCGAGGTTCGGACGACCCGGCAGACGGCTCGGCGGGCGGCTCAGTAGGCGGCTCAGTAGGCGGGCATGTGGCGGGGGCCGAGGTCGGTGCGCGGGGGCGGCGGGGCGAGCCGCGCCGAGGCGCCGAGCACGGACAGGCCGTGCTGGGCGACGACGACGGGTTCGAGATCGACGGCGACCATCTCGGGGTGGTCGTCCACCAGGCGGGACACCCTCAGCAGCAGCTCCTCGAGGGCCGCGGTGTCCACCGGCTTGGAGCCGCGCCAGCCGAACAGCAGCGGCGCGGTCCGGATGGACCGGATCAGCTCGGCGGCGTCCTGGCCGGTGACGGGGACGAGGCCGTGGGCGGTGTCGCCGAGCAGTTCGGACGGGGCGCCGGCGAGCCCGAAGGAGAGCACGGCCCCGGCGGCGGGGTCGATGGCGGCCCGTACGACGGTGTCCACGCCGCGCGGTGCCATCCGCTGGACGACCAGCCCCAGCTCCTCGGGACGGCCCAGGTAGTCGGTCAACTCGGCGTAGGCCCGGCGCAGTTCCGTCTCGCTGCCCAGCTCCAGCCGCACCCCGCCCAGGTCGGCACGGTGGCGCAGATGGGAGGCGGTGGGCTTGAGCGCGACCGGGAAGCCGAGCCGCTCGGCGGCCCTTACGGCGGCGTCGGGGTCGGGCGCGGGGAGGGCGGGAAGCACGCTGACTCCGTAGCGGGCCAGGAGGCGCTGGGTGTCGGCGGCGGACAGTTCGACGCCGGGGCCCGTGCCGTCGAAGGCCCCGCCGCTCGTGGCTTCGCCGATCCCGACGGCCACGTCACGGCCGGTGCCGACGCCCGTGTCATGGCCGGTTCCGGCACCCGGGCCGGCGCCGGCTCGGGCACCCGGGCCGTCGCCGGTACCGGCTCCTGTGCCGCCGCCGCCCGGACCGTCGGCCGGGGCGAGCAGCACCTGGATGTCGGCCGCCGCGCCCGCCTCGTCGATGTCGTCGTACTGCGGCACCCGCCCGGGCTCGGCGGCCTCCTCCCGCCAGCGTGCGTACCGTACGGCCTCGGCGAGCGCGCGCACGGCCCGCTCGGCGGCGGGGTAGGCGGGGATCCGGCGGGTGCCCGGGGCGGGCTCGCCGCCGGTGCCGGCCAGGGCCTGCGCGAGCTCCTGGATCTCCAGGTGGACCACCGCCACCGGCTTGGCCGGACCGGGCCCGGGAGCCTGCGCCGCCTCCCTTACGGCCGCGGCGAGGGCCTGAGCACTGCCGTCGCCGACCCAGGGGATGGCGGTGACGACCACGGCGTCGCAGGTTTCGTCGGCGAGGGCCTCGGTCAGGGCGCGCCGGAAGTCGTCCGGGGTGGCGTCCGTGGTCAGGTCGCGGGGCGGCAGCGGGCGGAGTTCCTCGGTGAGGCAGGCGTCGTAGGTGATCAGGCCGAGCGACTCGGAGTTGCCGAGGATCGCGACGCGCGGACCGGCGGGCAGCGGCTGGGAGGCGAGCAGCACCCCGGTGTCGGCGAGTTCGGTCACGGTGTCGACCCGGATGACGCCCGCCTGCCGCAGCAGATCGGAGACGGTGGCGTCCGGGATCCGGGTGGTGGGCACGGCATGGCCGGTGGGGGCGCTGCCGGTGTGGCGGGCGCCCTTGACGACGACCACCGGTTTGACGGCGGCGGTGCGCCTGGCGAGCCGGGTGAACTTGCGGGGGTTGCCGATCGACTCCAGGTACATCAGGACGACGTCGGTCAGCGGATCGTCGTACCAGTACTGGAGCAGGTCGTTGCCCGAGACGTCGGCGCGGTTCCCGGCGGACACGAAGGTCGATATCCCCGCGATCCCGGCGAGGCTCGCCAGCCCGGCGCCGCGCCGGTTCAGCCCGGACAGCAGGGCGATGCCGATCGCCCCGGACTGGGTGAACAGGCCCAGCCGGCCGGGGTTGGGCAGCTGTGGGGACAGGGAGGCGTTCAGCCGGACGCCGTCGGCGGTGTTGATGACGCCGAAGGCGTTGGGGCCGATGACGCGCATGCCGTAGGACCGGGCCTGGCGGACCAGGTCCCGCTGCCGGTCGCGGCCCTCGCCCCCGCTCTCGGCGTATCCGGCGGAGAGCACGACGAGCCCCTGGACGCCGTGGTCGCCGCATTCGGCCACGACGGCGGGCACCCGCTCGGCGGGGACGGCGACGACGGCCAGGTCCACGGGCTCCTCTATGGCGCGCAGCGAGCGGTGGGCCGGGACGCCCTCGGGCTCCAGCCGCGTCATGTCGTCGGGGAAGGCGTGGTTGACGGCGTGGACGCGCCCGGTGAAGCCGCCGTCCAGGAGGTTGCGCAGCACGGTGCGGCCGACGCCGCCGGGCGTGCGGCTGGTGCCGATGACGGCCACGGAACCGGGCGCGAGCAGCCGCTGGACGGACCGGGCCTCGGCCCGCTGCTCGCGGGCGCGCATGACGGCCAGGGAGCGGTCGGTGGGTTCGAGGTCGAACTCGAGGCGGACGACCCCGTCCTCGAAGCTGCGCTTCTGGGTGTAGCCCGCGTCCGTGAACACCTTGATCATCTTGTTGTTGGCGGGCAGCACCTCGGCGGCGAACCGCCGGATGCCCCGTTCGCGTGCCACGGCGGCGATGTGTTCGAGGAGCGCGGAGGCCACCCCGCGGCCCTGGTGGGCGTCCTGGACGAGAAAGGCGACCTCGGCCTCGTCGGCGGGGGCCGTGGCGGGCATCCCCCGGCCGTCGATGCGGTCGTACCGAACGGTGGCGATGAACTCATCCCCCACGATGGCCGCCAGGCCCACCCGGTCGACGTAGTCGTGGTGGGTGAAGCGGTGGACATCGCGATCGGAGAGACGGGGGTAGGGCGCGAAGAAGCGGTAGTACTTCGACTCGTCCGAGACCCGCTCGTAGAAGCTGACCAGCCGCTGGGCGTCATCGGTGGTGATGGGACGGATCTGGGCCGTACCGCCGTCCCTGAGCACCACATCGGCTTCCCAGTGGGTCGGGTAGGCGTGATCGTCCGACGGGCTCCGCATGGGAGCCAGGGTACGGGCCCGCCCGGTCCGGATGGTGGACACCCTTGCGTCGGGGCCGAGTGTCGGGGAAGGTCCGTATCGGGCCAGTCCGGGCATGGCCGGGCTCACTCGGACATCGTTCGGGTGAATCCGGACACCGTATGATTTTGGTCTAGACAACAGCACCCGTCACACCTGAAGGGCAACACCATGGCTGAGCGCCGCGTCACCATCGGCTGGGCCGAGGGCCTGCACGCCCGCCCTGCGTCGATCTTCGTCCGGGCGGCCACCGCCTCCGGCGTCCCCATCACGATCGCCAAGGGCGACGGCACCCCGGTCAACGCCGCCTCCATGCTGGCCGTGCTCGGCCTGGGCGCCCAGGGCGGCGAGGAGGTCGTCCTCGCTTCCGACGCGGACGACGCCGAGGTCGCGCTCGACCGTCTGGCGAAGCTGGTGGCGGAGGGCCTCGAGGAGCTTCCCGAGACCGTCTGACCGCGGGCGAGTCCCGTCTGGAATTCCCGGGTCATTCCCGGGTGATTTCAGGGATTCGGCACGGCGGGGCCGCGGTGGCCGGGAGGGTGCGCCGCGGCCCGCCGGGGTTGAGGTGGGCCCGCCAGGATTGGCCA
>NZ_JBHYVB010000331.1:0-8368 GCF_042750115.1 Streptomyces sp. NPDC059455 | reverse complement strand
CCTGCGACGGACCATTCGGCGCCGTCAACCCATTCGACGCCCCATCCTGATTCACAGCCGAACCACGCACCACCGCCAACACCCGATGCCCCCGCGCCCGAGCATCCGACAACCGCTCAAGCAACAGCACACCAACACCCTCGCTGAACCCGGTCCCATCCGCCGCGTCCGCGAACGCCTTGCACACCCCGTCCATCGCCATGCCACGCTGACGGGAGAACTCCAGGAAGAGGCCCGGGGCCGACATCACCGCCACACCCCCGGCCAGGGCCATCGAGCACTCACCACGGCGCAGCGCCGCACTGGCTTGGTGCAGGGCCACCAACGACGACGAACACGCCGTGTCCATCGAAAGCGCCGGGCCCTCAAGACCGAGCACGTACGCCACACGGCCGGAGGCGACACTCTGCCGACTGCCGTTGAGCAGGTAGCCCTCGAGCTCACCCGGGAAGGTGCTCAGGCGCGAGGCGTAGTCGTTGTAAATGACGCCGAAGTAGACCCCGGTCGGGGTGCCGCGCAGCTCAAGGGGGTTGATTCCCGCAGTCTCGATCGCTTCCCACGACGTCTCCAGAAGCAACCGCTGCTGCGGGTCCACCGCCAGCGCCTCACGCGGCGACATACCGAAAAACTCCGCGTCGAAGTCCGCGGCATCGTGCAAGAACCCGCCCTTCCGCACATACGAGGTGCCCGCATGCGCCGGGTCCGGGTCGAACATGTTCTCCAGATCCCAGCCGCGGTCGGTGGGGAAGTCCGAGATGGTGTTCCGGCCGTTCGCCACCACGTCCCACAGCTCATCGGGGGAGCTCACCCCACCGGGGTAGCGGCAGGCCAGACCCACGATGGCGATCGGGTCGTCGGCATCGCGCCGGTCGTCGTCTTCCGTCGCGCCGGCCGGGGCGGAGGAAACATCAGCGACGTCGCCCACGATCCGAGACCTCACAAAGCGCGCCAGCGCGGCCGGGTTCGGGTAGTCGAACAGAGCCGTCGACGGGAGGCGAACCCCTGAGCGCTCGGTCAGGTTGCTGACCAGCTGCTGGCGCTTCTCCCGGTAGACGCCGAGAGAGCGGAAGGAAGCCTGCTCGGCGATGTCTTCTGGGCTGTGTGAGCCGAGTATCTGAGCGATCTCTTCACGTACCAGGGCGAGCACGATCTCGAACTGCCGCTTTTCGGACGCATCAGAGAGTCGATCGCGCAGCTCAGCATCCGTGAGTACTCGCCTATCCCGCACAGCAAAACCCTTCCAACGCCAACGGAATTACGCCATGTCAGATGTGGACAGCCTGACAGCCGTCCAGCCGGAAACCGGCCAACGGGCTCTCAATGGGTCGTGCTAAAAGGACCGGAACAACTGGACTCCGGCCTCAATCAGATGCCTGATTCACCGAATTCGTTCACTGCGAGATACGCTCCGCGACGAAACGGGCGACATCGGGCAGCTGCTCAGTGAGGTAGAAGTGGCCGCCTGGGAAGACCATCAGCTCGAAATCCCCGGCGGTGTGCTTTCCCCAGTCCTCCGCCTCAGCAGAGGTCACTCGCTCATCGGAGACGCCGATAACCGTGGAGATAGGGCATGTGACCCTGGTGTCCGGAGTAACCACATAGCCTTCGATCGCCTTGTAGTCGCTGCGAATGGCGGGCAGGATGACGCGAAGGGCATCCTCATCGGCGAAGATACTGGAGTTCGGACCGTTCAGCGCCTTGAGATCCGCTATGAGCTGGGCGTCGTCCGTCCGCAGCTTCTCGTCACGGCGTCGTGAGGGCGCGGGGCGGGCCGATGCGAACAGCCGTCGTGGGCTGATCCCGTCCTTCTCTTCGAGGCGTCGCGCCACCTCGAATGCCAGCACCGCGCCCATGCTGTGCCCGAAGAAGGCCAGCGGACGATCGTCAAGGGCCCGCACATCCTCGAAGATGAGGTCGGCCATTTCCTCGACGCTGTCTATGCATGCGTCCCGGTGACGGTCCTGCCTTCCCGGGTACTGAACGGCCAGGACTTCCGCCGAGACGTTCAGCCCTCTTGCGAAGGGAAAGAAGAAGGTGGCGGCGCCACCCGCATGAGGAAAGCAGATCAGTCGGACGTCTTGAGGAGACTCACCTCTCCGAAAGCGGCGAAGCCAACGCCCAGGACGTACTTCGGCTGCACCCACGTGCTCCATCCCTTCAATGACCGGTTCCGGCGACCGCACGGTGGTACCCGATGCCAGTAGCCGAAAGGGCTCGGATGAACGGACCCACCCCCGCTTCACAGCCTCCGCCCAAAAACATTTTCGACGCTACAAGCCATCCGCCAACCAGAGAAAGGGTCATCTCTGCACAGGCCAACTGGTGGCCATGGCACGGATGCACAGGTGCGTGGCGCGCGGACGGTCGTGACCAGCGGACACGGCCCTGTGGACGCGGTGCCGCGAGCGATCCGACACCCCTTCCCGAGCGCCCCTCCTGGGGTCCGGATAGAGGTCCGGGCAGGGGCCCGGATAGGCCGGATTCAACGGTTTTCCCGGCGTATGACGCCTCATGAGCGATGGCAGGAGAGTGCCATTTGGCTTGTGCATGCGTTGCCACGGCCGGACACACGGCAGCATGGAGAGGCCCGTTGAGTGAACGGCGCGCCCGTGTACCGCTACGGGGCTGTCATGGACCGACCTTCTCCCTTTGGTAAAGCGGCCATCCAGGGCATCAACGACCCCCTGCTGCAATGGAGAGCACTGGAGCACGGAAGTACTCGAGCACGGAAGTACTGGAGTACTGGAGTACTGGGCGCACTGGGAGCGCTGGGAGATCGAGCAGCATTGAGCAGGAAAGAAGCGCCATGAAGGTGTGGATCGACCAGAGCAGATGCCTCAACAGCAGACAGTGCGAGGAAACCGCACCGCGCGTGTTCTCGATCGCGGACGACAGTCTCGCCTATGTGCGCCAGAACGGCCGGCTGCTGGACCAACCGGGCGGCGAGACATGTCAGGCGAATGTCCCCGATGAGGACCAGGACGCCGTCGATACGGCGGCCTACGAGTGCCCGGGCCAGTGCATCCACGTCATCGAGCAACCGTAGACAGGCCCGCGTCAAGAGAGCCCGTGCCGAATAGGAGACCATCGCATGTCTGCCGCCGAGAGCACCGATGAGAGCATTCCGCACCTGCCCTTCGACCAGTCCGGCTTGATGGAGTTGCCGCCCCGGTTCGCCGAGCTGCGGGAGAACGATCCGATCGTCAAGGTCCTCACCCCTGTCGGCGATCCGGCGTGGCTGGTCACCCGGCATGAGGATGTGAAGAAGCTCATCTCCGACGCGCGTTTGGGCCGCTCGCATTTCGATCCGCCGAACGCACCGCGCTACAGCGCGGCGGTCATTCTCGGCGGCCCTCGGGGCGAGTACGAGACCGAGGTCGTCGACCACACCAAGGCACGGCAGGTGCTGATTCCGTCGTTCAGTGCCCAGCGGATGCGTTCCCTGCGGCCGCGGATCCAGCGGACGGTGGACGAACTGCTGAGCCGATTCCAGGAGCTCCCGCAGCCGGCCGACTTCCACCAGGAGATAGCGAAGCGGCTTCCGGTGTTTGTCATCAGCGAGCTGCTCGGCATCCCCTTCGCCGACCGTGAACAGCTCGGCACCTGGTCGCAAGGCACCTTTCACACCAGTGACCAGCAGCTCGCCGTCACCGCCATGCTGGAAATGCGTGAGTACATCGCGAAGTTCATCGAGCTCAAACGCGCCGAACCAGCCGACGACGTCATCACCGATCTGGTCCTGAAGCAGCAGGAGACGGGGTTCCCACCGGACGACGCCATTCAGACGTACGTATCGACGCTGATCATCGCCGGTTTCGAGACCAGTGTGTCGTTCACCGACTACGGAACCCTTCTGTTTCTGCGGAATCCCGATCAGCGGGCGCTGCTGGAGGCGGATCCCGGCCTGGCTCCCCGTGCCGTGGAAGAGATCCTGCGGTTCGCGCCGGCCTCGGATGCCTGCATCACCAGGTATGCGCGGGCCGACTTCGAGTACAAGGGGACGCGGATCTCCGAAGGGGATCTGATCGCGCTGAGCCCGCAGACGGCCAATCGTGACCCCCGCGTCTTCCGGGAGCCGGAGCGTTTCGACATCACGCGGAACGAGAACCCGCATATGACGCTCGCCTACGGCCTGCACTACTGCATTGGCGCCCCGCTGGTACGCGTCATGCTGGACGTGTTGTACCAGACGCTGTTCGCCCGCCTTCCCGGGCTGCGACTCGCGGTGCCGATCGACGAGCTGGTGTCCAGGAACAACGTGCTGACGGGAGGGCTCACCTCGCTGCCCGTGACCTGGTGACCGACGCACGAGGAGCCTGAACAGGCGCCCCGGCGAGGGCCCGTCCGCGGGCGCGACCGGGGCGCCTTCTTCATGCCGCCGGGTCGTCGTGCCGCCGTGCCGCCGTGCCGCCAGGTCGCCGTGCCGCCCAGCACGTACCGCCGTACGGCGCATACAGCGCGCACTGCGCCGCGGGGACACCGATCCCTGATCATCCACGCATCCACGGGCATACCTGGCCGGTGGCAGGACAGTGCCACTCGGATCTTGAGACGGCGCCGAGGCGGCGCGGGACGGCAGAATGATGTCGGGGCTGCGTTAACGGGGAGGTTGCTGCGGTGTGCAGTGCCAGTAATGAAGTCTCACCAGAGATGAAGGCGGCCCTTTTCCGCCACAGCCAGGGACCAGTGGCTGTCGGGCGGTCCTTACGGAAGTTCGCCAGCGCGGCTTTCGGCATCATGTCGGCCATGCCGCCGTGCGTCTGTCCGTCAGGGTCGGCGTCCGGGCATTTTCCAGTCTGAGCAGCGCCTTCAGCGCGACGTCCGCCGCGCATCCCATCATGCGTGTGCGCTCTCGCACCACTGCCGCGGCGCCTCATTTCCTGCTGCGGCGCAGCACCTTTCATGGACCATTGAACATCTTCGTCACGGGGGCATCGGTGCCAAGTTTGGGTTCACTGTGCGAAAAACCGGCCTTAGGGCTGCATTTCCTTGATGCTGTCGACCGCAACTCCTTCCGGGCCCGCGCGGTGCTGGGTGTCTGGCTGTCCGATCCGGAGTCGGAGAGGAACATTCGGCTCCTGGACACCGGGCTGCGCGATCTGCTGGTCATCGTGGCGCCTGATCAGCCGTGGCTGACCGATCCGGCCGCCGCCGAGCACCGGATCCACATCCTGGCGCGCAGTGGGGCGGCGGGACTCGCGATCATGAGCACCACTCCGCAGGACGTGCCCGAGGCCGTACTGGTGAATGCCAGGAAGCACGGTGTTCCGCTGCTCGTCGGCAGCGAGGAACTGTGCGGATCGGAGGTGGCGCAGGTCGTCAGCCGTGAGCGACTGCGGGAGTACGAGGACCGCGCTCAGCAGCTGGAGGAGATGCTGGACCAGATACGGCGGCCGGGGAGGCAGGGGCACCACAGACTGCAGACCCTGCTCGACCGGCTGGCCAAGGCGGTGGAGGGGGCGGTGCGCCTGGTCGATCCGCACAGGGCCGTGCTGACGTCCGAATTGAGCGCGGGGGGCCCGCTGGTGGAGCCGCCGGCCGCCATGGTGGAACGCATCGTGGGCGGGGAAGTGGGAGCCGCGTCCATCAACCATGGGAAGCACAGCGTGCGGCTCTACTCGATCGGCTATCACCCGCCCCACATGGTTCTCATCGTGGTGCGCGACCAGGACTTCCACGAGTCCACCGAGAAGATCATCGCGCGTTCCACCGTGCTGCTGAGCCTGCTGATCCGCGCGGAGGAGATGGACAGCGACCAGTACCGGCTGCAGCAGACCATGAGCTCGATGCGGGCCGCGGTGCTCCATCTGGCGCTGAACGGTCTCACCCAACTCGCCCAGGAGATCGGCCAGTCCCTGTACCCCGGGCTGTTCTCCGCCGATCAGGTCCGGGTGCACCTCATCACCTGTGGGGAGCGGGAGCTGAACGCCACGGCCTCCAAGCTGGAGAACGCACTGCGGCAGCGGGCCCTGGTCGTCCGTTCGCCGTTCCGTTCCGATCAGCTCTTCGTCGTCACGCCCGAGTGGCCGTCCTCGCCCCCGCTCCCGTCCTCATCCTCATCCTCATCCTCCTCTTCGCCCTCGCCCTCACCCTCGCCCTCGTCCGTTGAGGATCGCGGGACGAGTGCCGTCCAGCGGCTGCACGACCTGGTGGCCGACGTTCCGGGGCTCCGGATGGGCGCCAGCCACCCCAAGCCGCTGGCGAACCTCGAGGAGGCACACCGAGAGGCACATCGGGCCCTCACCATGGCGGGGAACAGTCAGGAGAAGCTGGTGACGGCGGCCCGGGAGGAACCCGGTCTGTCCTTCTTCCTCGACCCGGGCGCCGGCCAGGCGTGGGCAGAGGCCTTCCTCCGCCCGCTCGACGCGCTCGCCCCCACCGCGCGGGAGAGCATTCTGCGAACGATCGATCTGTCGTTGCGGTTCTCCCGTCTCGATGTGGCGAAGGCCACCGGCTCTCATCGCAACACGGTGGCGGCGCGCATCGCGAAGGTCAGTGAGCTCCTCGCCCTGGACCTCACCTGCCTGCCCGACCGAGCCGTGCTCAGCCTCGCGCTGGAGCTCCGGGCCTTGCCTCCGCACACGCCCCACACGGCCCATACGGCCCATACGGCGAACGCGGTGTCCGGCGAGCGGAGCCTCGGCGATCTGCTGGCGGACGACGGTGCCCAGGAATGGGCCAGGATCTACCTCGGACGTCTGGACGCGGATCGCAGAGAGCTACGGCGGACGCTGGCGGCGTGGGTGGCCTGCGGCGGCAACGTGGAGCAGACCGCGCAGAAGGTCGGCGTCCATCTGAAGACGGTCCGCAACCATCTGCGCGCGGCCGAGAGCCTGCTCAACTGCCGTCTCCTGGGGACCCCGGGGCACACGCATGACCTGGTGCTGGCCATGCATGCCCTGGGGGTCGCCCAGGTACTGCCCGACCACCTGGTGCGATCCCCCTCCCGCCGACTTCGCGCGGCGTGACCCGCGTCTTCACTCCCGCACTCCGCGTGTTCCCTGGGCTCCTCATGTTTCCCGTGCTCCGACATCGCGAGCGACGACGGTGCCGATCTCGTTCGCCGCCGCGGTGTCGAGCATCTCCGAGTGGGTGCAGTCGATGTCGACGATCCTGATGTCCCCTTCCACATACTGCCGCCAATCCAGGGGGTCGCCCGTCCTCGCGTCGGCTTCCGGTATCACCGCCCGCACAAGGATGATGTCGCCCTTGAGGACGGGAGGAGCGTGGCGCGCCATCATGTCGAGATTCGTCTGGTAGGCCCGGTAGATGCCGTCCACGTGCTCCTCGCCGACCTCGGTCTCGAGGAGAGGTGGCCGCCACAGCCCGTCGTCCGCCACCGGGTCGTACTGGTTCCGGGCGACCCTCAGCAGGTCCTCGACCACTTCCCTGCGGGACGGGCACCAGAGCGGTTCGGTGCTCTGCCGCTCGAGGGGATACGCGTCCAGGAGGAACAGCCGATCGACCCGTTCCCCCATGGCCTCGAGGCGTGCGGCCATGGTGTGCGCCACCAGTCCGCCGAAGGACCAGCCCAGGAGGTTGTACGGCCCCGAGGGCTGGATCGACCTCATCGTGGCCACGTAGTCGTCCGCCATCTCCTCGACGCTCGCCGCAGCCTCCCGCGACACATCGAGACCACGGGCCTGAAGGGCGTAGAGGGAGAAGCTGCCGACCGCGTGTCCGGCCAGCGCCTGGTAGGCCCAACCGATGCCACTCGCCGGATGTACGCAGAACAGCTTGGGTGTGTCCGGCTCGGACCTGATGGCCAGAACAGCGTCGAAGTCGTGTGAGCTTTCCCCGTCGTCCAGGAGGCGAGCAAGCCGAGCCGGGGACGGGGCCTGGAACAGGGCCTGCATGCCCAGGCGGGCGCCGGTCTCCGCGCGCAACCGGCCCATCAAGCGCATGGCGAGGAGGGAATGGCCGCCCAGCGCGAAGAAGTCGGCGTCGGCGGGGACGTGGGGCAGGCCCAGCACCTGGGCGAACAACCCGCACAACAGCTCTTCGGTGGGAGTGGCCGGTGCACGGCCGGAGGCGGGGGTGTAGTCCGGGGCGGGCAGCGCCTTGCGGTCCAGCTTCCCGTTCGCCGTCAGCGGCAACCGCTCCAGCACGATAACGGCCGAGGGCACCATATGCTCCGGCAGGACACCCGCCAGGAACTCGCGCAACTCCGCAGCCACCGGACGGGACCCCGCCGTCGGTACGGCATAGCCGGTCAGCCGCCGGTCCCCGGGACGATCCTCGCGCACCACGACCGCCGCCCGCGCCACCTGCGGATGCGACGCCAGCGCCGCCTCCACCTCACCCAACTCAATACGGAAACCCCGCACCTTGACCTGATCATCCACCCGGCCCACGAACTCCCGCCGCC
>NZ_JBHYVB010000330.1:0-8636 GCF_042750115.1 Streptomyces sp. NPDC059455 | reverse complement strand
TGTTCGAGGTGTGGGTCGAGGAGGGCGCAGACCTCGTCGAAGGCTTCGGTGAAGACGGGGAAGCGGTCGTAGAGTTCGGCGCCCATGCCGGGGCGTTGGCTGCCCTGCCCGCTGAACAGGAACACCGTCTGACCGGCGGCCTCGGCGGCCCCGCCGGGGTGCACCAGGCCCGGATGCGGCTCTCCGGCGGCCAGTGCCTCCAGCCCGGCCACCAGCTCCTCGCGGTCCTGGCCGATGACCACTGCCCGGTGGTCGAAGAGCGTCCTGGACCGCAGCAGGGACCACCCCACCTCAGCGGCACTCACCGCAGGGTCGGCGTTCACCTGTGCCACCAGCGCCCGCGCCTGGCCCCGTAGCGCCTCCGCCCCGCGCGCCGACACCACCCACGGCACCGGCCCACCCACGTGCTCCGCCGGTCCCGCCTCAGCGTCCCCCTGTGCCGTCGCGCCCCCCTCAGGGGCCTGCTCCAGGATCAGATGGGCGTTCGTCCCGCTGATGCCGAACGACGAGACCCCCGCTCGCCGCGGATGCTCGCCCCGCGGCCACTCCCGGGCCTCGGTCAGCAGATGGACATCGCCCGCGTTCCAGTCCACATGGGGTGTCGGTTCGTCGATGTGCAGTGAGGCGGGCAGCACCTCGTGGCGCATCGCCATCACCATCTTGATGACCCCGGCCGCACCCGCGGCCATCTGCGCGTGCCCGATGTTGGACTTGATGGACCCCAGCCACAGCGGACGTCCCTCGGGCCGCTCCTGCCCGTACGTGGCCAGCAGCGCCTGCGCCTCGATCGGATCGCCCAGCGACGTACCCGTACCGTGTGCCTCCACCGCGTCCACCTCGGACGCCGACAGCCGGGCGTTGGCGAGCGCCTGTCGGATCACCCGCTGCTGCGAGGGCCCGTTCGGCGCGGTCAGGCCGTTGCTGGCGCCGTCCTGGTTGACCGCCGTGCCCCGGATCACGGCCAGCACCTGGTGGCCGTTGCGCCGCGCGTCCGACAGCCGTTCCAGCAGCAGAACGCCCACGCCCTCGGCCAGGGTCATGCCGTCGCTGTTCGCCGAGAACGCCTTGGACCTGCCGTCCGGCGCGAGCCCGCGCAACTCGCTGAAGCCGATGAACGGTGCCGTCGAGGACATCACGGCCACGCCCCCGGCGAGCGCCATATCGCATTCGCCCTGCCGGATCGCCTGGCAGGCCAGGTGCATGGCCACCAGGGAGGAGGAGCACGCCGTGTCCACCGTTACCGCGGCCCCCTCCAGGCCCAGGGTGTACGCCACCCGGCCGGACACCACGCTGGCCGAGTTGCCGATGGTGAAGTAGCCGGCCGAGCCCTCGGGCACCTGGGAGGCGTCGGAGCAGTAGTCGAGGTGATCGCAGCCGATGAAGGTGCCGGTCCGGCTGCCCCGCAGCGACTCCGGGTCCACCCCGGCGTGCTCGATGGCCTCCCAGGAGGCCTCGAGGGCCAGTCGCTGCTGCGGCGCCATTCCGAGCGCCTCGCGGGGGCTGATGCCGAAGAACGTGGCGTCGAATCCCGCGGGGTCGTCGATGAAGCCGCCCTCGCGCGTATAACTCGTCCCCGGGTGGTCCGGATCGGGGTGGAAGAGATTCTCCAGATCCCAATTGCGGTCGGTGGGGAGTTCCGAAATGGCGTCCCGCTCCGTGGCGACCAGTTCCCATAGCTCTTCGGGGGACCGTACGCCTCCGGGGAAGCGGCAGGACATTCCCACGATGGCGACAGGCTCATGCCCCGCGGATTCGACATCCTTCAGACGGCGCTGCGTCTGCCGGAGATCCGCCGTCACCCGCTTCAGATAGTCGAGCAGCTTCTCTTCATCGCTCGCCATGGTCGGCCACCCCCACTTCCCTCGGTCCGGAACGCTGAACGCTATTGGCGGCGGCAGTCGTAACTGCCGTGCAAAATACTTCCGTCGGGGAAGGTGAAGCTCGTGGAGTTCTTGAAATGCCCTGGTCCGAGCACCTGGTAGTCATCCTTGAGGTCCAGCTTCACGCCCGTTGTCTGCCCCGATGCATTTGGTGTGATCACCTGGGTGAGGGGGCCCTTGAATATCAGGTGGCCGTCCTTCCAGCCGGACGAGGTGTAGTTTCCGGAGGAACCCCAGTTGTCGTGGTACTGGTTGATGAATGTCCCGTCCACGGGATTCCAGCCGAAGGACGAACGGCCGACCACGCTTCCGGGTTCGAGCGTGGCGTCCGTGTAGAGGTAATGCCCGCCCATGGCCCGCTTGGTGTTCAGCTTCAGCACCGCCGGCTTTCCGCCCGGCGGTGGGGTGTAGTCACAGGTGTAGGAGCCGAGCAGAAAGTCCAGGTCGCGGATCTGCGGGGGAGCGGGGAGCGGATTCCTGCCGCGCGGCGGTTTGGCTCTGGTATCGGGCTCGGCGTTCACCGGGGAGACGGTGAGCGCGATCAGGCTCACCGCGGCCACACCCACGACACCAGCCGGGACCTGCCCGCTCCACCTCCTCCGCCGGGCCGTGCCCCGCGGTTCCCGTTCCCGTTCCCTTTCCTCCGAGCTTTCGGTACGCACACTCGACTCCCAACCGTCAATCGGGCGCTGACCTGCGGCTGAGCCGCCTGATCGGCGGCTTGTCCGGATACGGCGACCATCATTTGTGCCGTCGCCAAAGTGGGTCTAACGCCCGGCTTGGCCTCCTCCCGGACGAGACGTGGCCTCCTCCCGGCCGAGGCCTGGCCTACGCCCGGATGAGAAATGGGGCGCCGCGAAAGAGGAGTACTGGCCTCGCATTAGTCCAGCTTTAGCCCGCCCGTCGACCATGAATGCCGACCATGGCGATGAGGAGGATGACGATGAGCGGCTGGCCGGAGCTGGAGAAGTACATCGATCGCGCGCCCACCTCGAAGGAGATGATGGCCTGGATCGAACTGATCGTCAGCCAGGGCATTCGCCGGGCGGGCTATCCGGCCGACGGCTGGACCGAGGAGTGGGCCGCCGAACAGTTCCGGGAGACGGGCCTGGAGGACGTACGGCTGGAGCCGCTGGACACGCCCATCTGGCGGCCGCGGTTCGCCGCCTTCGAGATCTGGCCCACCGGCCGGCCCGACGAGGTCATCCGCTTCGAGGGACTCGCCCTGCCGTACACCACCCCGACCGAGGGCACCGAGGGCCCGCTGGTGCGGATGGAGGACGGGGAGGTGCGGGGCTCCATCGCGGTCCAGGAGATCGGCTTCACCCGGCTGCCGCAGACCGAGGTGCAGGCCCGGGCCACGGGCTCCTACGACCCCGAGGGCGTGTTCCCCGACCTCGCCCAGACCGTGCCCTTCGACCTTCCCCATGTGCTGGACTTCGACATCGCCATCAAGGACGGCGCCACGGCCTATGTCGGCCTGCTCACCGGACTGCCCTGGGAGACCAGCGACTTCTACTGGCCCTATGACGCCGAGCGGCGCTCCATCCCCGGCATCTGGCTGAGTGGCAAGGACGGGCAGCGGGTCCGCGAGCTGATGGCGTCGGGGGAGTGCGAGGGCCGGATCGTCTCCGATGCCACCATCACCGAGGAGACCACCCACAATGTGGTGGGCACCCTGCCCGGCGCCTCCGACCACTGGGTGATCGTCGGCTCACACCACGACGGTCCCTGGGCATCGGCCGTGGAGGACGCCTCCGGGGTCGCGCTCGTCCTGGCGCAGGCCAAGTTCTGGGCGTCGGTGCCGCAGGAACTGCGGCCGCACAACATGCTGTTCGTGCTGACGTCCGGCCACATGGCGGGCGCCGCGGGCACCCAGGCGTTCATCGCGGCGCACCCCGAGCTGTTCCCCCAGGTCGTCCTCGAAATGCATCTGGAACACGCCGCACGCCAGGCCGAGGTGGTCGACGGGGAGGTCGTGCCCACCGACGACCCCGAGGTGCGCTGGTGGTTCACCACCCAGGCGCCCCAGTTGGAGCAGCTGGTGGCCGAGTCGCTCGCGGCGGAGGACCTGCGCCGCTCGTGGATCCTGTCGCCGACCGCCTTCGCGCCGAATCCCGCCACCGACGGCGCCTACTTCTACTACACGGGTGTGCCGCTGGTGCAGCTGATCACCACGCCCATGTACATCTTCGATCCGCGGGACACCCCGGACAAGGTGGACGAGCAGAGCCTGGTGCCGCTCACCAAGGGGGCGGCGCGGATCATCGCCGGTACGGCGGGCTGTGAGCCCGACACCCTCCGGGTGCCGATCCAGACCGCGGCCGACGAGACGGAGTAGGACCCCGACGGGGACCGCCGATGGAATAGGACCGCCGACGGGGACCGCTGACGGAGTAGGACCGCCGAACGGGCACGGCCCGCCGAGTTCCGGCGGGCCGTCGCCCGTCGCCCTACCGGCGACCCGACAGCCGGCACAGCGCCTTGGTGGTTCGGTGCGGATCGCTCTCGGAGCGGGCGGTGAGGACGACCGCGCCCCGCCGCTCGGCACCCTTCTTCGCGGCCACGGCGACCTCCACATCCACCGATTCACCGGCCCTGGCGGTGGCGAGACGGTTGGGCAGCCAGGCGGACCAGCCCCGGCCGACCGCCCTCGCCGACAGCCGGTAGACATCCGAGTCCACCGATGTGGCCGGAGCCGTCGCCCGGTCCCCGGTGGCGCGTCCGGTGTTGTCGAGGCCGAAGGTGCACACGGCCCGGGAGCGGGAGGGATCCCCCTTGGCCTCACCGCGGTGCAGGGTCACTCCGCGGCGCTGCGGTCCGGCGCCGTCGAGGGACTTCACGGCGATGGTGTACGAGAGCACTCCGGACCTGTCGCGCTTGAGGTCGAGCACATAGAAGTGCAGCCGGTTGGCCCGGTCGAGGTACTCGTACTGGCTGCCGGAGTCGGCCCCGGCGTGGAAGAGCGCATCGCTGAGCTGCCGGTAGTCGCCCATGGTGATCTTCTGGTCGGTGCCGTCGGGACGCCGGAAGTCCACCAGGTCGATGTCCTCGGGGTGGGCGTCGACCACCCAGGCGAACGGGGCCCGGTCCTTGTTCTTGGTCTTGGCAAGCAGCACCCCGTGATCCGGGGTGAACGAGTCCATCCCCATGCGGTCGACGACCTCGACGGTGTAGTTGTCGTAGCCGCCGCCGTCGCACAGCGGGTCGGTACCGTTGTCGCAGGGCTCCGACAGATCGCCGCCCATGGTGATGTTGACTCCGGAGAGCCCCTTCTCGCCCGGTGGCGCCGAGCGCGCGGTGACCCGGGCGACGACGAGACCGGAGCTCTTCAGCGCGTCGCGGTCCAGCCGCAGCACATTCTTCTCGTCCACGATGCCGAGCTTCAGCTTGTCGCGCAGCACATGCTGGGAGCCCATCGAGCCCCCGGCCGTGGCGGGGATCTGCCAGCGGGTGTGCGGTCCGCCGGGGCCGTTGAAGGAGCCGCGGGAGAGCATGCTCCAGATACCGGTGTACGAACGGCTGAGGGGGGTGCCGTACGGGTTGTTGTAGTTGTCCCCGATGCCCAGGATGTGGCTGAGCTCATGGGCGTACACGGCCATCCCGGAGCTCTCGGCCTGCACCGACGACCCGTCGGCGGCGTTGGGCCAGATACGGGCGGCGGCCTGCCAGGACGTCCACGGCACATAGCGGGTCCGGGCGGAGTTGTCGCCCGCGGCGGCGGGCGGTCCCCAGGCGGCGGGTATGTCCGGTGCGCCCGGGAACTTCATCGGGCCGAACTCCTGCCAGGTGGACGACTCGTCCTGGCCGGCGGTGAGATAGAAGACGAAGTCGAACGAGTCCGCCTTGTCGGCGCCGACATCGGCCACCCAGGCGGCCTTGCCGTCCTCCCGGATGTCCTTGCCGCAGGTGTCCCCGGCCGGGCAGGCGCCCGGGTTCATCGAGTCCTCGACGCCGTACTGATAGGACTTGCCCGGCATGCCGTACACACCGAAGGCCGTCAGATCGACACCGATGCGGCCGCCGGAGTCCTCCATCCAGTACTCATTGATGGTGTGACCGTTGTTCAGTGGCCCCGGTGTGTTGAGGAAGTCCTGGTAGAAGCGCGGGAGGCGGTCGCGCGGAATACCGGAGGCGCTCGGCTGCGGATTGCCGAACAGGGTGGACCCGGCCGGCCGGCTGACCGTGAACTCCTCGTCCGGATAGTCCAGAAGCACCAGCGCGCCCTTGAAGGTGCGCTGCGTGGGCTTGACGGAGGGGTCCGCCCAGTGGGTACCGGGGACCGCGCGGTAGTCGGCCCAGGTCATGTCGTCGGGGTTGCGCCACTGCTGCGGATCGATCGGCCGCACCAGCGACGGCCGGGCGGGGCCGGCCGACGGTGTGCCGTCGGGGGTGGCCCGCGCGGGTCCGGCGGCGATGGCCGCGGCGGTGGCGAGGACGGTGGCGACGACGGTCAACCGGCCGACGGGTCTTCGGGGGAGGATCAAGGCTCACCTCGTGTCGGGCGTCTCGGAGCTCAGACATGACAAGCCGTGCGAGCGGTATGCCTACCGCTGCCCAAAGGTAGGACGGGGGAAGGGGGGACGCCAGAGTGCCTCGGGACACCAGAGTGCGTCGGGACTGTCGAACTGTCGAAGTGCGTCGGGATTGTCGAAGTGCCTCGGGACTGCCGGGGTGCTCGGAACCCCCGGGGCCGTCGCCCGTCCACCCCCACCCCGCTCCGGCCCGCGGATGCCGTCCCGGTCCCGGTACCGGAGGACGGCTGACGGGCCGGTCGGAAAGCGCGATAGCGTGTACCGGCCAACGGGAGCTGCCGCCGCCTGGGACTTCGTCAGCACAACCCGGGAACAGCCCACCCCGGAAGGCGAGGTGCGCCCGCGCCCCCGAGGTGCGTCCGCGCTCGCCCGAAGTCGGGCACCGGCCCCCTCCCGTCCGGCGCGATTCGTGGATACCAGCACCTGGATACCAGCACTAGGAGCCCTCTTGACCAGCCCAGAACAGCGCATGGCTGACCTGCTCAAGACCTTCGGTGAGCCTGCGGCGAACACCGCGTACCTGCTGTGCGACGGGCACCCGGACGACGCCGTCGCGTTCACGGTGGTGGGCAAGGACATGACCGGCCATGACATGACGTACGGGGAGCTTCGTGACCGTTCCTCGCGCATGGCCGGTGCCCTGGCCGCCCTGGGAGTCGGAGTGGGCGACCGCGTCGCCACCTTGATGGGCAAATCCGCCGAACTGCTGGTCGCGAGCCTTGCGATCTGGCGGCTCGGGGCGGTCCAGGTGCCGTTGTTCACCGCGTTCGCCTCACCGGCCATCGCGTTGCGGATCACGGGCAACGACACCAAGGTCGTGATCACCGACGCCGACCAACGCCCCAAGTTGGACCCGGAGTCGGGCTTCCCCGGCGAGCGCCCCTGGCGGATCGTCACCACCGGGCCGGTCACCGGGGCCGATCTGTCCTTCGCGGAGCTGGCCGAGGAGCACGCCCCGCTGTCCGAGCCGGCGGCCGTGGGCGGCGACGGGCTCATCGTGGAGCTGTTCACCTCGGGCACCGCGGGCACGCCGAAGGCCGTCCCGATCCCGCTGCGGGCGGTCGCGGGCTTCGCCATGTACCAGCAGTTCGGCCTGGACCACCGGCCCACCGACGTCTTCTGGAACGCCGCCGACCCGGGCTGGGCGTACGGCCTGTACTACGCGCTCATCGGGCCTCTCGCCCTCGGGCAGCGCGGACTGCTGCTGAACGGCCTGTTCTCCGCGGAGTCCACCTGGGAGGTGCTCTCCCGCTTCGGGGTCACCAACTTCGCCGCCGGGCCCACCGTCTACCGCAAGCTGCGCGCCTCCGGCATCCCCGCCCCCGCCGATCTGCGGCTGCGTTGCTGCTCCGCGGCGGGCGAACCGCTGCCCCCGGACGTCGTCGGCTGGGCGCTCGAGACGCTCGGCGTCCCCGTGCGCGACCACTACGGCTCGACCGAGCTGGGCATGGTGGTCGCCCACGCCTGGCACCCGGACCTGTGCGACGAGATCAAGCCCGGCTCCATGGGCCGTCCGCTGCCCGGCTGGAGCGTGAAGGTGCTGCGCGAGGACACCAACTCCGCGCTGGCCCGCGTGGACGTCCCCGGACGGGTCGTCGTGGACATCGCCGACAGCCCGCTGATGTGGTTCAAGGGCTACCGCGAGGCCCCCGAGCAGACCGCCGAGAAGTTCAGCCCCGACGGGCGCTGGTTCTACACCGGTGACACCGCAGCCCGCGACGAGGAGGGCCAACTGTTCTTCTCCGGGCGCGGCGACGACATCATCCTGATGGCGGGCTACCGCATCAGCCCCTTCGAGGTGGAGACGGTGCTGCTGGAGCACGTCGCGGTGGCGGAGGCCGCCGTGGTCGGCGTACCGGACGACGAGTACGGCGAGGTCGTGGAGGCGTTCATCGTGCCGCGCCCGGGGATCGAGGCGGGCGACGCGCTCGCGGCCGAGCTGCAGCAGCTGGTCAGGGAGCGGTACGCCAAGCACGCCTATCCGCGGCAGGTGCACTTCGTGGCCGAGCTGCCGAAGACCTCCAGCGGTAAGACGCAGCGGTTCCTGCTGCGCCCGGAGCAGGCCGCACCGCGGAGCCGCTGAGCCGGCCCGGCCCGAGGCACCGAGCACCACGTACGCCCCGGGGCCCCGGGTAAGACACGGGGCGCCGGGGGGGTTGCGTGTGCCCCTGGGCAGGGCCGGTGAGCCAGTGTCAAAAAACCGGGCGGGTAACCCGGCGGG
>NZ_JBHYVB010000329.1:0-8788 GCF_042750115.1 Streptomyces sp. NPDC059455 | reverse complement strand
CTGCTCCCCTCCCCGCCCCTTCCCGCAACTGGGGCTCCGCCCCAGACCCCGGGGTCCAGGGGCGAAGCCCTTGCCACGCGGCGGAGCCGCACATCGACGCCGCGGGAAGGGGCGGGGAGGGGACAGATCCGCCGGACACCCGTAGCCGTACGTCCTGTCCCAGCCGCACCCCTATACGAGGAGATGAACCATGGCGGCGCGTACTCAACGGCCCGTCAACGTCGGCCGGTTGTTCCACTGGGCCGCCGAACAGGGCAGGCCGACGGTCATGCATCTGGACCGGCCCTTCGACATCGCCCCGGACTCCGGCACCCGCTTCGACGTACCCGCCCTGGCGGCGACGGTGGAGGACGCCGCGGGCTGGCTGTACGGAGCGGGGCTGCGCCACGGCGACCGGCTCGCCATCGTCAAGGAGAACCACTACGACTTCATCCTGCTCGCCTCGGCCGCCGCCCGGCTCGGGGCGCTGCCGGTGATGATCGCGCCCATCCGGTCGGAGGCGCATATCCGCACCCTGCTCACCAGGATCTCCCCGAAGGTGCTGGTGATGGGCACCACGGTGCTGGAGCGGATGACCGCCGCCGGGATCGCGCTCGACGACCCGGGGATGACCCTGGTGTCCGTCGGCGAGGACCGCCCGGGGCTGCCCGGCGGAACACTGCGCATCGACGATGTGCGCGGCGGCGCCCGGCCGCCGGTGCGGTTCCGCGGCCGCCATGAACCCATGCTGGTCACCCACACCTCGGGCACCACGGGCGTGCCGAAGCTGGTGGTGCACTCGCCCGCCACCACGCTCGCGGCCGTGCCGTTCCGCATCGAGTCCTACCGGCTGCCGCTGATGACCTCCCGGCCGCAGGACGTGGTGGCCAGCGGGATCTCCTTCGCCCACAACCGCAATCTGTCCTGGACCAACGGGACGCTGTTCCGCGGGCCGCGGAAGATGGTGATCCTCTCCGATCCGGGTCTGGAGAACGTGGCGCGCATGCTGGCCGCGCACCCGCCCACCTCGCTGGAGGCCTGTCCGAACGTCTTCCAGTACTGGGAGGAGCTGGCCGACACCCGGCCCGAACTGTTCGCGGGCGTAAGGCGGTTCATCAGCACCTTCGACGCGGTGCACCCCAGGACGGTCCGCAAGTTCCTCGGCGCCTCCCGGGTCCGGCTGCCGCTGTGGGCCTGGGGCGTGGGGCAGTCGGAGATCGCGGGCATCGCCGCCGGGGTGGCCACCCGCTCCATGGTCCGCGCGGGCAAACCCCGGGCCCACGACGCCACCAACGTCGGCTTCCCGCCGCTGGTCCGGGTCAAGGTCGTGGACCCGGAGACCGGCCGCAAACGGCCCCGGGGCAATCCGGGGCTGCTGATGGTGCGGACCAAGTCGCGCTGTCTGACCTATCTGGGCGAGGACGACCGGCACCGCGCCAAGGACCAGGGCCGCTGGTGGAACACCGGCGACCTGGGCGAGTACGCGGGCTACGGCCGCATCCGGCTGATCGACCGCGAGGTCGACATGATCCCCGGGATGAGCAGCATCGAGCTGGAGTCCACCCTGCTCGACCGGCTGGACCGGGCCTCCGAGGTGATCGTGCTCGGGGTCCCCGGGCAGCCGCCGATCCCGGTGCTGTGCATGCGCGACGACGCCCTGGACCCCCAGGAGTGGGACCGGGCCTGCCGTGGCCTGCCCGAGATGGACAAGCCCCGGCTCGTGCCCTGGGACGAGATGCCGCGCACCGCGACCTGGAAGGTGCGCCGGGGGGAGCTGCGCGAACAGCTGCTGGGCTCCAGCGACACGTACGGCACCGGCCAGTGGACCTGACCCCCTGACCGGCACCGCGTCACACGACGCAACGCATCGAGACGAACGCATCGCACCACGACGCAACGCGTCGAGACGACCGCATCCACCGTGAACGAGGGGTAATTAGCCGTGTGGTTCCCGCCCGCTCTCATCGACCTCCCGAACATCGCCCCGGTGACGCTGCCGGAGGCGGACCGGCCGAGTTGGCTGTTCTGGATCCTGATGGGCCCGTGCGCATCGGGCTGGCTGGTGGCGTACGGACTCGCCATCTACCGCGCCAAACTGGACAAGCGGGTGGGGATACCCGTCTTCGTGGTCGAGGTCAACCTCGCCTGGGAGTTCACCCTCTCCCTGATCCTGGACCAGGCCGATGTGCAACGCCCGATCAATCTCAGCTGGTTCCTGGTCGACTGCTTCATCCTCCGGCAGACGCTGGCCTACGGATGGAAGGACTATCCCGGTATGAGCCGGCGGGCCTTCCGGTGGATGGTCTTCGGCGTCATCGCCTGGTCCGCGGTCTTCCACATCATGACGACCTATGAGCTCAAGGACGCCACCGGCATCTACACCGGCACCGGGCTGAATGTGTTCCTGAGCCTGTCCTTCATCTTCATGCTGGGCCGCCGCGGCTCCTCGCTCGGGCAGTCGATGTACGTGGCGCTCGCCAAGGGCATCGGATCGTTCTTCGCGGGCTGGACGGTGCTGGTGATGTACCCGGGCCACCACCTGTTCATCTTCCTCTTCCTGACCGTCTGGACCATCGACGCGGCCTACTGCGTGCTGCTGTACCGCAAGGTCCGCGAGGAGGGCCGCTCGCCGTGGGCCTGGAACCGGGGCCCGGCCGAGATCCCCGACGCCCCCGGCGGCCCCGGCGGCCCCGCCCCGGCCGGCGCACCGCACCACGAGGAGCGGGAGGAGGAGCGGGAGGCGGCCGTCCGCGGCGCGGCCTCGGGCTGAGCCGCGTCCCGGACCCTTCCTCCACGGAGAATGACCATGACCACGCAACGTCTGGACGTCTGCCTCATCGGTGCCGGGCCCCGGGGGCTCTCGGTCCTGGAGCGGCTGTGCGCCAACGCCGCGCAGGCGCCCACCACCTCGGTCACCGTCCATGTGGTGGACCCGTATCCGCCGGGGGCGGGGCGGGTCTGGCGCTCCGACCAGTCCCGCCATCTGCTCATGAACACCGTCGCCGGCCAGGTCACCCTGTTCACGGACGAGACCGTGGAGATGGCCGGGCCGGTGCTCCCCGGGCCCAGCCTGTACGAGTGGGCCCGGTTCGTGAGCCTCACCGGCGGTCTCGACGAGGTCGGGTACGAGGCCGGGTACGACGAAGACGTCCTCGCCGAGGCGCGGCGCCTGGGCCCCGACTCGTACCCCACCCGCGCCTTCCACGGGCACTATCTGGAGTGGGTCCACCGCCGGGTGACCGGCACCGCTCCCACGTCCGTCCGCACGGTGTCCCACCGCTCACGGGCGGTCGGGCTCGAGGAGCGCACGGCGGGCGGGGCGCAGACCGTCGTCCTGGAGGACGGCACCCGGCTGGCGGGGCTGCACGCGGTGGTGCTGGCCCAGGGCCATCTGCCGCAGCGGCGCTCGCCGCGGGAGGCGGCCCACGCGGCCTTCGCCGAGGCGCGGGGCCTGCGCTACCTCCCGCCCGCCAGTCCGGCCGAGGTGGATCTGTCCGGCGTCCGGCCCGGGGAGGCGGTGGGCCTGCTGGGGCTGGGGCTGAACTTCTTCGACTATCTGGCCCTGCTCACCGAGGGCCGGGACGGCCGGTTCGAACGGCGGGCGGGACGTCTGGTCTACCGGCCCTCGGGCCGGGAGCCGCGGCTGCTGGCGGGCTCGCGCCGGGGCGTGCCGTTCCACTCCCGGGGCGAGAACCAGAAGGGCCCGCACGGCCGTCACCATCCGCTGGTGCTGACCCCGGAGGTGATCCGCGGTCTGCGGCGGCGGGCCCGTGAGCGGGGCGGTCTGGACTTCCGCTCCGAGCTGTGGCCGCTGATCTCCAAGGAGGTGGAGACGGTTTACTACACCGCGCTGCTCACCTCCCGGGGGCGGGAGGCGGCCGCGCACCGGCTGCGCGCCGCCTATCCGTCGGCTCCCCGGGGCAGCGCGGCGGAGGACCGGCTGCTGACCGAGAGCGGTATCCCGCTCCGACAGCGCTGGAACTGGGGCCGGATCGCCCGGCCCTGCCCCGCCGACGGCCTCCGCTCGCCCGCCGCGTTCCGGTCCTGGCTGCTGGGGTATCTGCGGGCGGATCTGGAGGCGGCGCGCGCGGGCAATGTGCACGGCCCGCTGAAGGCGGCCCTGGATGTGCTGCGCGATCTGCGCAACGAGATACGGCTGGTGGTGGACCACGGCGGGCTGACGGCCCGTTCACACCGCGAGGACCTGGACGCCTGGTACACCCCGCTGAACGCCTTCGTGTCGATCGGTCCCCCGGCCCGGCGGATCGAGGAGGCGGTCGCGCTCATCGAGGCGGGTGTGCTGACCGTGCTGGGCCCGCGCACCGTGGCGCGCGCCGACGCCGAGGAGGGTGCCTTCGTCCTGGAGTCCCGTGCCGTGCCCGGCTCGCGGCGGCGGGCGACCACGCTGATCGACGCCCGGCTGCCGGGCACCGATGTGCGCTCCAGCGCCGATCCGCTGCTGTCGGGGCTGCTGACGAGCGGTCAGTGCGGGCCGTATGCGGTCGGCGGCGCAGGCAACGGCACTGGCACCGGCAACGGGCCGGGCGGGCTCGAGACGGGCGGGCTCGAGACGGGCGGGCTCGAGACGGGCGGGCTCGCCGTGGGGCCCAGCCCCTACCACCTGCTGGATGGAGCGGGGCGGCCGCATCCACGGCGGTTCGCCTTCGGTGTGCCCACCGAATCCGTCCACTGGGCCACGGCCGCGGGTGTCCGGCCGGGGGTCGGCTCTGTGATCCTTTCCGATGCCGACGCCATTTCGCGTGCCGTGCTGGCGCTGCGCGACGGCTCGCCCACCGACCCCAACGGCCCCACCGGCCCCGAGACCATCGAGGTTTCCGTCCCATGACCGACGCCGCGAGCAATACGACCGACGGCGCCCCGCGCCCTGCCGACGCGGGCCTGCTGAGCCCCGTCCGGGCCGGCACCCCGGCCGAGACCACCACTTCAGACGGCGCCTGGCTCCAGGCGATGCTGGACGCCGAAGCGGGCCTGGTACGGGCGCAGGCGCGGCTGGGCCTGGTGCCCGGGGCGGCGGCCCGCACCATCACCGACCTCGCCCGGGCCGAGCACCTGGACGTGGTGGAGATCGCCCGGCTGGCCCGGGGCGCGGCCAACCCGGTGGTGGCGCTGGTCCGGGCGTTCACCGCGCTGGTGGCCGCGGCGGACCCGGCCGCCGCGGAGTACGTACACCGCGGCTCGACCAGCCAGGACATCATGGACACCGCCGCCATGCTGGTGGCGCGTCGGACCCTCGTACCCCTGGTGGCGGACCTGGAGCGGATCGCGCGGGCGCTGCGCGAGCTGGCCGTGGCGCACCGGGACACGCTGATGCCCGGCCGTACGCTCGCCCTGCACGCCGTGCCCACCACCTTCGGGCTGAAGGCCGCGGGCTGGCTGAGCGGGGTGGAGGACGCGGCGGCCCGGCTGGCCCGGATCCGCGACCACGAACTGCCGGTGCAGCTCGGCGGCGCGGCGGGCACGCTGGCGGGCTACACCGAGTACGCCCTGATGGACCGGGGGACGCGGCCCGGGGCGCCGGGCCCTGGCGAGTTCGCGGAGCGGCTGATGGCGGAGTTCGCCGCGCAGGTCGGGCTGAACGAGCCCGTCCTGCCCTGGCACACCGCCCGTACGCCGGTCGCGGGGCTGGCCGCCCAACTGGCCCTGGCCACCGGGGCGCTGGGCAAGATCGCGGTGGATGTGCAGCTGCTGTCGCGCACCGAGACCGCCGAGGTCGCCGAGCCCGCCGCCGAGGGCCGCGGGGTGTCCTCCGCGATGCCGCACAAGCGCAACCCCGCCCTGGCCACGCTGGTGCGCTCGGCGGCGCTCCAGGTGCCGGCGCTGGCCAGCGCCGTCATGGGGTGCATGCTCGCGGAGGACGAGCGGCCGGCCGGGGCATGGCACGCCGAGTGGCTTCCGCTGCGCGAGTGTCTGCGGCTGACGGGCGGGGCGGCGCACACGGCCGTCGAACTGGTCGAGGGTCTTGCCGTCTTCCCGGACCGGATGCGCGCCCATCTGGGGCTGACCGGCGGGCTGATCGTCTCCGAGCGGCTGGCCGCGGCCCTGACCCCGGTGCTGGGCAAGGGCCCCGCGAAGGAGCTGATGGCCCGGGCCTCGGCGGAGGCGGCGCGCGGCGGGCGGACGCTGGGCGAGGTGCTGGCCGACGCCCCCGAGCTCGCGGGTCGTTTCACACCGGAGGAGCTGGCCGCCCTGCTGGACCCGGCGAACTATCCGGGGGCGGCCGGGCCGCTGGTGGACCGGGCGGTTCAGGAACGCCGGGACCGGTTCTGACGGCCGCTCGTGGAGCGGCGTCGGCCGGGGATGTCACATCCGGGAGGGGCTCGGCGTCTGGGATGCCGTGACGGGATTCGTGACGGGATTCCAGACGCGGTGCGCTTGAGGAAGGAAGAGGGAATGCTGGACAGACTGGCCGGGTTCGTCGTGCGGAAGCGCCTGGCGGTGTTGGTCGTCGGCTTGCTGCTCGCCGTGGTCGGCGGGGTGGCGAGTACGACGTTGTTCGACAAGCTGACGGCGGGCGGTTTCGACGATCCGAAGTCGGAGTCATCGCGGGCCATCACCGCGCTGGACAAGAGGTTCGGGCAGGGGCTGCCCAATCTCACGCTGCTGGTGACGTCGAAGGGGCGGGTGGACGACCCGTCCGTGACGGCGGCGGGGACCGAGCTCACCCGGAAGCTGGGCGAGGAACCCGGGGTGGCGAACGTCAGCTCCTACTGGACCACCGGGAAGGCCCCGCAGCTGCGGGGCAGGAGCGGCCACAAGGCCCTGATCATGGGCACGGTCACCGGGGACGACACCACCTCGCAGAAGCGGGTCGCCGAGCTGGCGGACCGCTACGAGGGAGCGCGGGGCGGGCTGGAGGTGAAGTTCGGCGGCTATACGAAGTTCCAGCGGGAGCTGCTGGAACAGGGCCAGAAGGACGCCACCACCGGTGAGACGGTCGCCATCCCGATCACCCTGGTCGCGCTGGTGTTCATCTTCGGCAGCGCGGTGGCCGCGGCGCTACCGCTGGCCGTCGCCCTGGTGGCGATGATGCTGACGATGGGTCTGACGTGGATCCTGGCGAGCGTCACGACGGTCGGCTCGCTCGCGGCGAGCGTGGTGACCCTGCTGGGCCTGGGCCTGGCCATCGACTACAGCCTGCTGATGGTCAGCCGCTACCGCGAGGAACTGCGGTCGGGGCTCGCCCCGCCGGAGGCCATCCGGGCGATGCTGACCTCCGCCGGGCGCACCGTGACCTTCTCGGCGCTGACCGTGGCAGTCTCGTCCCTGGCCATGGCCTGGTTCCCGCTCCAGGCGGTGCGGTCCATGGGCTATGCGGGGGCGCTCACGGCGCTGCTGTCCGGGGCGTCCTCGCTCATCGTGCTGCCGGCGCTGCTCGCCCTGCTCGGTGACCGGGTCGAGAAGGGCCGGGTGTTCCGCAGGCGGCGTGCGGGGAGTCCCGAGGCCGCCGCGCGGAGCGTGGAGAGCGGCTTCTGGCACCGGCTTGCCACCACCGTGATGCGGCGCCCGGTGCCGATCGTGACCATCGTGACCGCGTTCCTGCTGCTGCTCGGCGCGCCGTTCCTCGGCATCAACCTCGGCATGCCGGACGAGCGGGTGATGCCCGCGTCCTCGTCGGCACGCCAGGTGGCCGACACCGTGCGCGCCGAGTTCGACAGCAGCGAGCAGAACGCGCTCCAGGTCGTGGCGCCCGAGGGCGGCTCCGACCGGGCGGCCGTCGGCGCGTACGCGAAGCGGCTGTCCCAGCTGCCGCACGTGGCCGCGGTGCGCACCGCCACCGGCGCCTACGCCGAGGGCCGCCGGGCCGCCCCGCCCGACCAGCGGTACGCGCGCTTCGCCTCGGGTGACGCCGTCTACTTCTCCGTGGTGCCGGAGACGGCCAGCGCGGACGACGCGGACCGGCTGGTCGGCGAGATCCGCTCGCAGAACGCGCCGTTCGAGGCGCTGGTGGGCGGGGCCGCGGCCACCAACCACGACGCCGCGGCGGCGCTGGAGAAGTGGCTTCCGTACGCCCTGGGCACGGTGCTGCTGACCATGCTGGTGCTGCTGTTCCTGGTGACCGGAAGCGTCATGCTGCCGTTCCTCGCGCTGGTGCTCAGCGCGCTGAGCCTGACGGCCACCTTCGGCGCGCTGGTGTGGGTCTTCCAGGACGGCCATCTCGCGGGACTGTTCGGCGACTTCACCCCGACCGGCAACATCGCCGCGACGATCCCGGTGATGCTCTTCGGCCTCGCCTTCGGGCTGGCGATGGACTACCAGGTCTTCCTGCTGTCCCGGATGCGCGAGGAGTACGAGCTGACCGGCTCGCCGACGGCCGCCGTCGCCCAGGGGCTGGAACGCACCGGCCGCATCGTGACCGCGGCGGCGGTGGCGATCTCGGTGGTCTTCCTCGCGTTCACCGTCTCCGGCATCTCGCTGGTGAAGGCGTACGGGGTCGGGCTGCCGCTGGCCGTGCTGATGGACGCGACGCTCATCCGCGGGGCCGTGCTGCCCGCCGCGATGCGGCTGGGCGGGCGCGCCACGTGGTGGGCTCCGGCACCACTGCGGCGGCTGCACCGCCGGTACGGCCTGCGCGAGGAGCCCTCAACACCGACCCCGCACCGCGCCGACGACCGGGCTCTGACCGGCTGACGCGCCATCGGACTCGTATCAGATGGCCGACCTGAGCGAGGCGGCCCGCGCTACGGGGTCCCCGGCGGGTCTTTCCCCTCCCCGCCCCTTCCCGCTACCAGGGGCTCCGCCCCTGGACCCCGAGTCCGGGGCAAAGCCCCGCCACGCGGCGGAGCCGCAT
>NZ_JBHYVB010000328.1:0-8871 GCF_042750115.1 Streptomyces sp. NPDC059455 | reverse complement strand
GCGGAGCCCCAGTTGAGGGAAGGGGCGGGGAGGGGAAAGCAGCCCGCCGCGGGCGTCACGACTTGCGGGCCACTCCCGCCCACATGTTGATGTCCGCGCTGCGGATGTCCTCCGGCCGGTCCTCGGGGTCCGGATTCCAGCGGTGGGGCTCCGACACACCCGGGTCGATCAGCTCCAGACCGTCGAAGAAGGCCCCGACCTCGCTCTGGGAGCGGGTGGTGAAGGAGATCCCGCTCTCCTTGTAGACCCGGATGACGTTCCGCCAGGTCTGCTCGGAGAAGTCATGCGTGGAGTGGGTCAGCATCAGATAGCTGCCCGGGACCAGCGGCGCCATCAGCTCGCGGATGATCTCGTACGGCTTGTCCTCCTCCGGAATGAAGTGGAAGAGGGCGTTCAAGGAGATCGCCACCGGCTGGTCCAGGTCCAGCGTGTCATGCAGTTCGGGGGCGCTCATGATCCGCTGGGGATCGCGCACATCCGACTGCACATAGGCCGTACGGCCCTCGGGGGTGCCGACGAGCAGCGCCTGGGCGTAGGCCAGCACGATGGGGTCGTAGTCGGTGTAGACCACCCGGGCCTCCGGGGCGACCGCCTGGGCCACCTGGTGGAGGTTTGGCTCGGTGGGTATGCCGGTGCCTATGTCGAGGAACTGCCGGACCCCGGCCTCCCGGGCCAGCCAGCGGGTGGCGCGGTGGATGAAGGCACGGTTGACGGTGGCGTTGAGCCGGACGGTCGGATAGACCTCCAGCACCCGCCCGGCGGCCTCCGCGTCGACCTCGTAGTGATCCTTGCCGTTGAGGTAGAAGTCGTACATCCGAGCCGGGTGCGGCTTGGTGGTGTCGATCTGGTCAGGGGCGAGCCCGTTGTCGGTCACGCGGCCCTCCGTTCCGGTGCGGTACCCGCCGAGGTGGTCAGGTTTTCTGGGCGTGTGAGCAGGAAGTCCGCGGCGCCGGCCTTGGCACCTTGGATGAACTTCTCGATTTCGTGATGGGTGTAGATCAGGGCGGGGCCGTCCGGATCGGTCGACTGGCGCAGGGCCACCCGCCCGTCGTTCAACCGCATGGCCTCCACGCAGGCACCGCCGTTGGGGCCGCTCCAGGGCTTGGCCCAGCCTTCGGTTCCCAGATGTTTGGCGGGCATGCCGTTGTACACATGTACCTGATCCACAGTCAGAGCTCCTTGCGAATCCCACGGAGAAAGTTCTCCGTCCGCCGCGCCGGTGTGGCCTGGGTGCCCATGCGGTCCAGGGCCTCCAGATAGGCGACCACATCGGAACGTTGGTCGAGATAGCCGGCGCCGGTCAGGCCCTCGGCATAGACGATGTCCGGCAGTTCCGGGATCTGGAACCGGAAGAGCTGGAAGGGTCCGCCCATGCCCGGGTGAGGGCCGGCGGAGAACGGCACCACCTGAAGGGTGATGTTCGGTCTTTGCACCGCTTCGATCAGACGGTCGACCTGGGCGCGCATCACCGCGGGACCGCCGATGGACAGCCGGAGCACGGTCTCGTCCATCACGACCCACAGATGCGGTGCGTCCGGGCGGCTGAGCAGCTCCTGGCGCTCCATCCGCAGCGCCACGCGGCGCTCGAGCTCCTGGTTGGACCCGTGCGGGAAGCCGATGGAGAGCAGCGCGCGGGCGTAGTCCTCGGTCTGCAGCAGTCCGGGTATGAAGTGCGGCTCATAGGCGCGGATCCGGCTGGCCGCGCCCTCGAGGCTCACATAGAGGCTGAACCAGTCCGGCAGCACATCACGGAACCGGTGCCACCAGCCGGGCCGGTTGGCCTCCTCGGCGAGTGCGAGGAAGGAGTCGATCTCCTGCTGCCCGGCGCCGTAGGTCTGCAGCAGCTTCTCGACGTAGGGGAGTTTCAGGCCGACTTCGGCCTTCTCCATCCTGCGCACCGTGGTCTGGTTGACGTGCAGCGCCCTGGCGGCCACGTCGTAACTGACGCCGGCTTTTTCGCGAAGGTCCCTCAGCCGCATGCCGAGGACCATCTGCCCGACGGTCGGGGCAGATCGCGCTTCACCCACGTCGTACCTCCTGGGACGGTCTTGTCAGGATCAGTGTGCCACGTACGAGGTGGGGGCAACAGAGTGCCCCGGCTATTCTGCATTTTGCAGTTCGCGCCTTGCCAACTGATGCTCGCAGCAACGATAGTGACGGGTGTGACCAGTCCAACGTGGCTGCTGTGTCGCGCACTTGCGGCATTCACGTACGGCATTCACGCCCCCACAGGTAGGACGGACGGAAGGCACATGGCCGTGGCATTGCGTCAGCGCTCGACGATGGCCCACCACCCGAGCTCCGGGAGCGTTGACTCCGCCCTCCGTCAGGAGAGGTTCCAGCTGCCCGCCAGAGGCACCTCGGTCGCGGTCGCCCGGCACCGGGTGCGGTCCCGGGCGCCGGAGTGGGGCTTCGCGGAGGAGCTCTGCGAGGCCGCCGAACTGGTCATGTCCGAGCTGTTCACCAATGCCCTGGTGCACACCGGGAGCGACCAGATCCTCTGTGTACTGCGCGCCCATGAGCGGCGGATGCTCTATGTCGAGGTCGCCGACCAGGGCGGCGGACCGGCCGTCCCCACACCGCGGGAGGCCGGTCTGGAGGACGAGTGCGGGCGCGGACTCGCGCTGGTCCGCGCCCTGGCCGACGCGTGGGGGGACCGGCCGGGCGTGAACGGCGGACGGGTGGTCTGGGCCCAGATGAGCGTGACCGTCGGCCGCTGACGCCGGAACCGGCCCCTCGGCCCGTCACACCGCCGTCGTCCGCTGCTTCCCCGGAGCGGCCGGGTCGTCGGCGCGGCCCCGGGAGAGGGCGGCGTCCCGGGTCTCCCGCATGGTGAGGTAGACGACGAGCGAGACCGCGGCGCACGCCGAGACGTACCAGTAGTACCCGGACTCCACACCGCCCTTCTTGAACCACAGCGCCACATACTCGGCGGTGCCGCCGAACAGCGCGTTGGCCACCGCGTACGGCAGGGCCACCCCGAGCGCCCGGACATGGGTGGGGAACAGCTCCGCCTTCACCACGGCGTTGATCGAGGTGTAGCCGGTGACGATGACCAGCGCCGCGAGCGAGAGCAGCAGTGCCCCGGCGAAGCTGTCGGCGTGCGAGAGCGCGGTCATGATGGGGACGGTGCAGAGCATCGAGCCGATACCGAAGGTGATCAGCAGCGGACGGCGCCCGATCCGGTCCGAGAGCGATCCGGCCAGTGGCTGCAACAGCATGAACAGGAACAGGGCACAGAAGCTCACCAGCGAGGCGTCGGACTTGCTCATCCCGGCCGTGTTCGACAGGTACTTGGTGAGATAGGTGGTGTACGTGTAGTACGCGACCGTGCCGCCCATGGTCAGCGCGATGACCAGCGCCGCCTCCTTGCGGTGGCGCAGCAGCTCGGCCATCGTCCCCCGCTCCTGGTCCTGGTGGTCCTCCTCCTCGGTGTAGACCTCGGTCTCCAGCAGATTGCGCCGCAGCCAGAAGACCACGGCCGCGCCCACGGCGCCGACGACGAACGGAATGCGCCAGCCGTAGGAGTGCAGCGCGTCATCGGACATGGTGTGCTGCAGCACGATCTGCAGACCGAGGCCGATCAGCTGACCCATCGTCATCGACACGTACTGGAAGCTGGAGACGAAACCGCGGCCGCCGGGCCGGGACGCCTCGGTGAGATAGGTGGCGCTGGCCGCGTACTCACCGCCCACCGACAGGCCCTGCAGCAGCCGCGCCACCAGCAGCACGAACGCGCCGAAGTAGCCGACCTGGTCATAGGTCGGGGCGATGGCGATGAGCAGCGCGCTGGCCGACATCAGCGTCACCGTCAGGGTGAGCGCCGCCTTGCGGCCGCGCCGGTCGGCGTACCGGCCCAGCAGCCAGCCGCCGACGGGACGCATGAAGAAGCCCACCGCGAAGATCCCGGCGGTGTTGAGGAGCTGCGCCGTGTCGTTGCCCTTGGGGAAGAAGGCTCCGGCGAAGTAGGTGGCGAAACTGGCGTAGACGAACCAGTCGTACCACTCGACGAGATTTCCGATCGAGCCGCCGAAGACGGCTCGCCAGGGAGTGCGTGGTTGGCTCCGGGGAGCGCTGTCGGTCACGGGGCCTCCAAGTGAGCGGGGTGAACTCCAGACCCCTACCCCGCGGAGGGCCGGTTGGAAAAGAGTTTCCGCGGTGGGGTCGCGCCCCGGACGGATCGGCCGGCCCGGCCGGATGGCATACGGCCCGCCGCCGGATGGCATACGGCCCGCCCATTCGGCCCGGAGGTCAGCCCTGCCCCGCCTCCTCCAGCGCCGCCATCCATCGCTTTCCCCACGCGCCCAGCGGGCCCAGCGCCGTGTTCAGCTCGTCGCCCAGCTCGGTCAGCGAATACTCCACCTTCGGCGGCTTCACGTCGTAGATCTCCCGGTGGACGATTCCGTCCGCCTCCAACTCCCTCAACTGCTGGGTCAGCACCTTTTCGCTCACGCCCGGGACCAGCCGGCGCAATTCCCCGAAACGGCACCGCTGGTGATTGAGCGCCCAGATGATCAGGACTTTCCACTTTCCGTCGATCACATCCACGGCCGCGTCCAGACCGCAGACATACGGCTGATTCCCCATGGCCCCGCCCGCCCCCACTGACCTCAAGGTAAGTACGCACTATTTAGTGCGTACTTGCCCACACTACCGCCGGGGAACGAGCCTGTGATCGGCGCGCCGAACCCCTACGACCGAGCGGTATCGAACCCCCTGGAGCAACCGAAATGAGCGAAACCCCCGTGACGGTGCTGGGCCTCGGCGACATGGGCACCGCCCTGGCCCGCACCCTTCTGCGGGCCGGGCACCGGACGACGGTGTGGAACCGTACGGCGGCCAAGGCCGAGGCGCTCGCCACCGAGGGCGCGCTGACGGCCGCCACGGCCGGTACGGCCGTCGCGGCGAGCCCCCTGGTGGTGGTCTGTCTGCTCGACTACGACTCCGTACGGCAGGTGCTGGCCCCCCTCGGGGACGCCCTGTCCGGCAAGGCCGTCGTCAACCTCACCAACGGCACTCCGCGGCAGGCCCGTGAGCTGGCCGCGTGGGCGGCCGGACACGGTGCCCAGTACCTCGACGGCGGCATCATGGCCGTCCCGCCGATGATCGGCACACCCGCCGCCTTCCTCCTCTACAGCGGCTCGCCCGCCGCCTTCGCGGACCACCGGCCCGTGCTGGACCTCTTCGGCGAGAGCCACCACCTCGGCGAGGACCCCGGCCGTGCCCCGCTGTACGACATCGCCCTGCTCAGCGCGATGTACGGGATGTTCTCCGGTGTGCTGCACGCCTACGCCCTCGTACGGTCGGACGGTGTGGCGTCGGCCGATGCCGCCCCGCTGGTGGGGCGCTGGCTGACCGCCATGTCCGGGGCCGTGGACGGCTACGCGCGGCAGATCGACTCCGGTGACCACGCCACGGGGGTGGTCTCCAACCTCGCCATGCAGTCGGCCGCGTTCGTCAACTTCACCGGCTCCGCACGGGACCAGGGCATCAGCCCCGAACTGATCGCTCCGATCGGCCGTCTCATGGCCCGCCGGGTCGCCGACGGCCATGGCCATGAGGGCCTCTCGGGGCTGGTGGAATTGCTCGGCCAGGGGCGGCCCGGCGCGGCCTAAGCGGCATCGCTGAAGCCCGGTGCGGTTCGGGTGCGCCCCGAAGGGGCGCGGGGTTGTGTCGATGTGCGGCTCCGCCGCGTGGGCGCGACCAGCCACGACGGTGCCGCACCGAGCGACGACGCATCGTGACACTTCCAGCGGGGCGCTCAGGCGTTGTGCTGCAGGACGGCCTCGCCGCGGTCGGTCAGACGCGGGTCGGGCAGACGTGGGTCGGTCAGACGCGGGTCGGGCAGACGCGGGTCGGACAGGTGGGGGTCGGGCTCCTCGCCGCCGGTGGGCTGGCGGGGGATCGGGTGGGGGAGACGGAGCGAGGGACCGGGCTCGGCGGGCACGTCGCGGCCGACCGGCACCTCGTGCGGGCCGGGTCCGCCGGGCCCCTCCGGAACCTCCGGCCCGCCGATGCCTCCGGCTCCACCCGCGGCATCGCGCCCGTCGTGGCCGGGGGCGTCCGGCGCCTCGACGACCATGGCCTCGGCGTCCTTGGCAGCCGCTTCCGCTTCGGCCTCCGCCTCGGCGTTGTGCACCGTCAGCATCACCAGGCCGGTGCTCGCGACGAGGGCCGCCACCAGGGCGAGCAGCGTGCCGGGCGCGCCGTGCCGGAAGTGCTCGCCCAGCGCGGCGAGGCCGACGGCGGTGGCGACCACGGGGTTGACCACGGTCGCCGTCGCCAGCGGCGAGGCCAGCCCGGCGCCCCGGTACGACGCCTGGGACAGCAGCACCCCGCCCGAGGCCAGCAGCCCGATCGCGACCAGGCCGGGCAGGTTGTCCTCCCACGCGTCCCAGGTCCACTCCACGGCCACGTTCTTGGTGACCACCGACGAGACGCCGAAGGCCGTCCCCGCGGCCGCCGCCAGCAGCACACTGCGGATCCCGGGTGACCCCATCAGACGAGCCGCCCCGATCAGTACGGCGATGGCGGAGACCGTGATCACGATCAGCCAGAAGCCGTCCCGCTCGGCCAGCGCCTGGGCCTGCGAGGAGCCGGTCAGCGAGAGCAGCCCGGCGAGCCCCATGGTGGCCAGCAGCGCGCCCCGCCAGCCGGCCGCCCCGACCCGGCGGCGGACGAACAGGGCCGCCATCGGCAGGGCGAAGACGATCGTGAGAGCCCCTAGGGGTTGCACCACGCTCAGCGGGCCGTAGGCCAGGGCGATCACATGGAGGACCGCGCCCGTCCCGTTGAGGGTCACCGCGGTCCACCAACTCCCGCGCCGCAGCGGAGCGGACGCGAGGCGCGGCGTCGTGGCCGCGACATGCTCCTGGAGTATGGCTCCGGCGGCGTAGCAGACCGCCGAGGCCAGGGCCAACAGCACAGACAGCGCGAGGGAGGTCACGTCGCGGCCCCCTGGGCCGATCGGTCTTCGTCCATGCCCTCATCCTTGACGGTGGGCTGTGCCCCCGTCGTCGTCCTTGAGCACAGACTTGTGCGTACTACTTGCGTAGTAGGGCCCTCCACCAATGGGGTGCCTTCGCGGCCGCCGTACGGGCCCTTTGGAGCAACTCGTTCTGCGGCTCGGCGGGTCGGTAGACGGTGAGCGCCCCCGGCCACTTGTCGATGAGCAGCTTCTCCGCGGGGTCGGCGGCCACCTCTCCATCGTAGGCACGGCTGTCCACGCCGTGGAGGCCCGACAGGCGCAGTTGGCGCATGCGCCGCGTCGTATAGACATGTGACCGCCCGAGCGTGCCGGTGAGCGCCGCGATCAGCAGCCGGGTGCGGGCCAGCCGCTCCTCGCCGTCGATCGCCCGCACATCGAGCAGCCCGTCGTCGAGCTGCTGACGGTAGGCGGGCGCGAAACCCTCCGGGGAGTAGACGCCGTTGCCGGCGAACAGCATCCACAGCCGCCGCTGCCGCCCGTTGACCTCGACCTCCATGGGGCGCGCGGTGCGCAGCACCCGGGTGAGCGCGACGGCGGCCGCGGGCCACTTGCCGAGCCGGCCCTGCAGGCTCTCCCGGATCCGCACCAGCTCCGGGTAGAAGCCGAGGCTGAAGGTGTTGACGAAGTGGCTGGTCCCGCCGCCTCCGGCGAGGGGCGTGGCGCGGCCGAGGTCCACGGCCACCGCGTCGCCCTCGGTCACGGCGTGCGCGGTGTCCTCGAAGGCGGGTACGCCGAGGTCCAGCGCGAAGTGGTCGAGGGTGCCGCCGGGGAACACGGCGAGCGGCAGCCCGCGTTCGGCCGCGACCGTGGCGGCCGCGTTGACGCTGCCGTCCCCGCCGCAGATGCCCAGCGCCCCGGCCCGCTCGGCGGCGCGCTGGGCGGCCTGCCCGAGCAGGTTCATGAAGTCGTCGTCGGGCCCGCACTCCACGATGTCCGCGGCGGGCAGCAGTACCCGCAGCTGCTCGGCGACCGTGAACGCGCCGGTGGGGGTTCCCGTACCGGCCCGCTGGTTGACCACGACGACCAGACCGTCGCCCTTGGGCAGGGCGGGCGCCGAGATCCGGGGCCGGGCCTGCGCCGGGACCTCGGGGCGCGGCGGCCAGTAGCGGCAGGTCAGCGCGGCGGCCCCGGCGCCGAGGGCGATACCGGCCAGCACATCGCTGGGGTAGTGGACCCCCACGTACACCCGGGAGGCGGCGACGGCGGCGGCGAGCGGGGCGACCAGCAGGCCGTACCGCGAGGACTCAAGCGCCACTCCGGTGGCGAAGGCGGCGGCGGAGGCCGAGTGCCCGGAGGGGAAGGAACTGGTCCACGGCTGCCGGCGCAGCCGGCGCACCAGGGGCACCGAGTCCAGGACCGGACGCTTGCGTTCCACGGTCCACTTGACCACGACGTTCGACACGAGCGAGGCGGCACCGAGCGAGCCCATCCCGCGCAGCGCGGCCCGCCGCGCGGTGCGGCCGCCGACCGTGGCGAGCACCCCGGCCGTGCCGAACCACAGCCGGCCGTGGTCGGCGGCCCGGCTGAGCCGGGGCAGCAGCGGATGGGCACCGCGGAGCCGGCTGTCCGCGACCCGCGCGAACAGCCGGCGGTCGAAGTCACTGATGTGTCTCATGCGTGATGGGTATCCCGGAACCGGGGTCGGCACGCGTCATCCGTCGGCGGCCGGGGCCCCGTCCGGGAGACCGCGGGCGCGGTCCGGGATGCGATTCGGGGCGCGGTTCAGGACGCGGGGAGCCCCCAGCGCGGATACGGCGCGCCCGCCCCGCCCCGCCGGGCCCGCGGGGGGGTGGCGGGGGGTGGTCGGAGCGTCGAGGACCAGGACGCGGGGGTGGGTGGTGAGCACCGAGCCGATCGCCACGCGCTGCCGCTGCCCGCCGGAG
>NZ_JBHYVB010000327.1:0-8941 GCF_042750115.1 Streptomyces sp. NPDC059455 | reverse complement strand
ATCACACCGTCGTCCAACACGCCTGCGGTGTGCACGACCGCCGTCAGCGGATGCTCGGCGGGGACGGTGGCGAGGGTCGCGGCGAGCGCGTCCCGGTCCGCCACATCACACGCCGCCCATGCCACCTCGGCGCCCAACTCGACCAATTCAGCGGCGAGTTCTTCCGCACCCGGGGCCTCGCCGCCGCGACGGCTCACCAGCAGCAGCTGCCGTACGCCACGCTCGGCCACCAGATGCCGCGCCACGAGCCCGCCCAGCGAACCGGACGCGCCGGTCACCAGCACCGTGCCCTCGGGGCCGAAGGTGTTCTCGGTGGTCGTCTCTTCCGCGACCGGCACCCTGGCCAGCCGTGGGATACGGGCCACGCCCGCACGGACGGCCAGCTGCTCCTCGCCCGCCGCCAGCGCGGCCGGAAGCGCCGCGAGCGACGCGTCCTGGCCGTCGATGTCGAGGAGGACGAAGCGGTCCGGGTTCTCGGCCTGCGCCGTGCGCAGCAGACCCCACACCGCCGACTGCGCAGGATCGCGCACCGGCTCGCCCTCGCCGAGGGTCAGGAATACCAGCCGCGCGGTGGCGAACCGCTCATCGGCCAGCCACGTCTGGGCGAGGCCCAGCGCCTGGGCCGTGGCCCGGCGCACGGTGCCCGGCACCCCGTCGCCGCCCTCGGTGGGCGGCGTCACGAACACGTATTCCGGTACGGCCGCCCCGGACGCCACGGCCTCGCTCAGCGCCGTGAGGTCCGCGTACGCCGCCGCCCCGGAACCGGTGGCCGCGAGCCCGAGCGCGTCCGCGCCGAGCACCGCCCACCGACCGCCCGTGGACGCGCCCGCCCCGGCCGGGAGTTCGGTCCACTCCACGCGGAACAGCGACTCGTGGTACGCCGCCCGCGCGGCCCGCACCTGCTCCGCCGACACGGCGCGCAGGACCAGCGAGTCCACGGCCGCGACCGGCGCACCGGCCGCGTCCGCGATCTCCAGCCGGACACCGTCCGAGCCGCGCAGCTCAAGCCGCACCCGCAGCGCCGAGGCGCCGCTCGCGTACAGCGACACGCCGCTCCAGGCGAACGGCAGCCGCCCCTGGCCGTCGCCGTCGCCCAGGCCGTCCAGGCCGAGCGCGTGCAGCGCCGAGTCGAGCAGCGCCGGGTGCAGGCCGTACGCCTGCGCGTCCGGCGCGGCGGACTCGTCCAGCCGGACCTCGGCGAAGAGTTCGTCCCCGCGCCGCCACACGGCCGTGAGCCCCTGGAACACCGGGCCGTACCGCAGCCCGCCGTCCGCGAGCGCCGCGTACAGCTCCTCGGTACGGGCCGCCTCGGCGCCCTGCGGCGGCCACGCGGTCAGCGCGAACGACGGCCGGGGCGCGCCCGGGACGAGCACACCGTCGGCGTGTCGTGTCCACGGCTCCTCGGCCGGGGCGTCCTCCGCGCGGGACAGCACGGTCAGGGACCGACGTCCGGCGCCATCGGGCGCGCCGACGGTGAGCTGCAGCCGGACGCCACCGCGTTCGGGCAGCACCAGCGGGGCGTGCAGGGTCAGCTCGTCGAGCAGGTCGCAGCCGACCTGGTCACCGGCGCGAACGGCAAGCTCCACGAACGCCGTGCCGGGCAGCACCACCGCGCCCTGCACCACATGGTCGGCCAGCCACGGATGGGTATCCACACCCAGCCGACCCGTGAACACCAGCCCATCGGTCTCCGCGAGCGGCACGGCGGCGCCGAGCAGCGGATGCCCCGCCAACTCCAGGCCCACCGAGGCCACATCGCCCACGGAGGCCGCGCCCGACTCCAGCCAGAACCGCTCGCGCTGGAAGGCGTACGTCGGCAGGTCAACGTGGTGGGCGTCCCTACCGGCGAAGTATCCGGCCCAGTCCACCGCCACACCGCGCACATGGGCGCGGGCGACGGCCGTGGTCAGCGCCTCAGCCTCGGGACGGTCCTTGCGCAGCGCCGAGATGAACGCGGCGTCCGACGCGGAGTCGGTCACACACTCCTGCGCCATCGCGGTGAGCACACCGTCCGGGCCCAGCTCGATGAACGTGGAGACACCCTTGGCCTCGAGGGTGCGCACCCCATCGAGGAAGCGGACGGCCTCGCGGACGTGGCGCACCCAGAAGTCGGCCGTCGTGATCTCCTCGGCGGACACCACGCCACCGGTCAGATTCGACACGATCGGAATCTTCGGAGCCTCGTACGACAGCCCCCGCGCCACCTGACGGAACGCCTCCAGCATCCCGTCCATACGCGGCGAATGGAACGCATGGCTGACCGTGAGCCGCTTGGTCTTACGACCCCGCGCCTCGAAACCAGCCGCGATCTCAGCCGCCGCGTCCTCATCACCCGCGATGACCACGGACGTAGGCCCGTTGAGGGCGGCGATGCTCACGCCATCGGTGAGCAGCGGCAGCACCTCGTCCTCCGACGCCTGCACCGCGATCATCGAGCCACCCGCCGGAAGCTCCTGCATCAACCGCCCACGCGCCGCCACCAACTTCGCCGCATCCGCCAGCGACAACACACCCGCCACATGCGCGGCGGCCAACTCACCAATCGAATGCCCCGACAGATAGTCGGGCCGCACCCCCCACGCCTCAACGAGACGGAACAGCGCCACCTCGATCGCGAACAACGCGGGCTGAGTGAACCCCGTCTGGTCGAGGGCCTCGGCGTCGTCCCCGAACAGGACGTCCTTCAACGGCCGTTCGAGATGTGCGTCCAGCTCCGCACACACCGCGTCCAGCGCCTCCGCGAACACCGGATAGGCGTCGTACAGCTCACGCCCCATCCCCAGCCGCTGACTCCCCTGCCCCGTGAACAGGAACGCCGTCTCGCCCTCGACGACCGCGCCCTCGACCAGCCCCGGCGCGGACTCACCCCGCGCCAGCGCCTCCAGACCGGCGGCCAGCCCGGCGCGGTCCTCGCCCACGAGCACCGCGCGCCGCTCCAGGGCCGCCCGGCCGGTGGCCAGTGAGTGGCCCACATCGGCGGTGCCGAGGGTGGGTTCGCGGTCGAGATGGGAGGCGAGGCGCCGGGCGTTGTCGCGCAGCGCCGCCGCGTTCCTGGCGGAGAGGAGCCACGGCAGCACGGTGGCGGTGACCGGCGCGGCGTTCGCGGCCGGGGTGGTGTCCCCGTCCGGCTCCGGAGAGTCTTCCGGAGCCTCCTCCCGCTCGGGAGCCTGTTCCAGGATGGTGTGGGCGTTGGTGCCGCTCACGCCGAAGGCCGAGATACCGGCCCGGCGCGGCCTGCCGGTCTCGTCCCAGGGGCGGGCCTCGGTCAGCAGGGACACCTCGCCCGCCGTCCAGTCCACGGTCGGGGACGGCTGGTCGACGTGGAGGGTCTTGGGCATGAGGCCGTGGCGTATCGCCATGACCATCTTGATGACGCCCGCGACACCCGCCGCCGCCTGGGCGTGGCCCAGGTTGGACTTGAGCGAGCCCAGCCACAGCGGCCGCCCCTCGGGCCGCTCCTGGCCGTAGGTGGCGAGCAGCGCCTGCGCTTCGATGGGGTCGCCCAGCGTGGTGCCCGTGCCGTGCGCCTCGACGACGTCGATCTCGGCGGCGGACAGCCGGGCGTTCTCCAGCGCCTGGCGGATGACGCGCCGCTGGGACGGGCCGTTCGGCGCGGTCAGACCGTTCGACGCGCCGTCCTGGTTCACCGCGCTGCCGCGCACCACGGCCAGCACCTGGTGGCCGTTGCGCCGCGCGTCCGACAGCCGCTCGACCAGCAGCACACCGACGCCCTCGGACCAGCCGGTGCCGTCCGCCGACGCGGCGAAGGACTTGCAGCGGCCGTCGGGGGCGAGGCCGCGCTGGCGGCTGAACTCCACGAAGACATCGGGGTTGGGCATCACGGTGACGCCGCCGACGAGGGCCAGCGAGCATTCGCGCTGCCGCAGCGCCTGGGCCGCCCAGTGCAGGGCGACCAGCGACGACGAGCACGCGGTGTCGATCGTGGCGGCCGGGCCCTCGAGACCGAAGGTGTAGGCGATACGGCCGGACAGCACGCTGGTGGCGCCGCCGGTGAGGAGCAGGCCCTCCAGTTCCTCCGGCGCGCCCTGGACATCGGAGCCGTAGCCCATGGCCGAGGCGCCCACATACACGCCGGTGCGGCTGCCCTTGACGGACGTCGGGTCGATTCCCGCGCGCTCGAACGCCTCCCAGGACGTTTCCAGCAGCAGCCGCTGCTGCGGGTCCATGGCGAGCGCCTCGCGCGGCGAAATACCGAAGAATCCGGGGTCGAATTCGGCGGCGCCGTCGAGGAATCCACCACCGCTGTTGTAGAAGGTGCCCTTGCGGTCGGGGTCCGGATCGGCCAGTCCCTCGATGTCCCAGCCGCGGTCGGCGGGGAATCCGGAAATGGCGTCGCCGCCCTCCGCGACCAGTTGCCACAGATCCTCGGGTGAACCGACACCGCCGGGGAAGCGGCAGCTCATCGCCACAATGGCGATCGGTTCCTGCGCGTCCGCCTCCACCTCGGTCAGGCGGCGACGGGCCCGGCGCAGCTCAGTGGTCATCCACTTCAGATTGTCGAGAAGCTTCTCTTCGTTCGTGCTAGCCACGGAAACGTCACCTCCTGAGGTCAGTTGAATTGAGGGCGGTCATCACGTCAGGACCTTCCGAATTCATTGTTGATGATGTCGAAGATGTCTTCGGCGGAGGCGGCGTCGAGGTCGAGTTCATCGTCGTCGGCGCCGTCGGCGCCCGCCGCGCTCTCGTTCTCGTTCCAGGTCCGCAACAGCGCTTCGAGGCGCGCGGTGACCCGCTCGCGTTCCGTCGCGTCGTCGGAGACGTTGGAAAGGGTGAATTCCAGCTTGTCGATTTCGGCGAGGACGGGGAGTCCGGGGGTGGTGTCCTCGCCGAGGAGGTCGGCGCGCAGCACAGCGGCGAGCGCGCTGGGCGTCGGGTGGTCGAAGACCAGGGTGGCGGTGAGCTGGAGTCCGGTGGCCGCGTTGAGCCGGTTGCGGAGTTCGACGGCGGTGAGCGAGTCGAAGCCCAGCTCCTTGAAGGCCCGGCCCGCCTGGACGGCCGTGGTGTCGTCGTGTCCGAGGACGGCGGCGACCTCCGTACGGACGAGGTCGAGCAGGACCTTCTCGGCCTCGGGCCCGGTGAGCTCCGCGAGCCGCTGCCGCAGGGACTCCGCCGGCGTCTCGGCCGAACCGCCACCGTCCGCGCCCTCCGCCGGGTCCGCCGTGAGGGCGGCACGCACCTCGGGCAGATCGGCGATGAGCGGACGGGGGCGGGCCGCGGCGAAGACGGGGGCGAAGCGGCCCCAGTCGACATCGGCCACGGCCACGGCGGTCTCGTTCCGGTCCAGCGCCTGCTGGAGGGCGGCGATGGCGGAGTGCGGGGCCATCGCCGGCAGGCCGCGGCGGCGCAGTTGCTCGGCCGCCTCGTCGTCGGCGACGAGCCCGCCGTCCGCCCACGGGCCCCAGGCCACGGAGGTGGCGGGCAGGCCACGGGCCCGGCGCTGTTCGGCCAGCGCGTCGAGGAAGGCGTTTCCGGCCGCGTAGGCGCCCTGGCCGCCGCTGCCCCACACCGCGGCGATCGAGGAGAAGAGCACGAAGGCGTCCAGCTCGGTGTCGCCGAGCAGCGCGTCCAGATGGGCCGCGCCCGCCACCTTGGCGGCCACCACATCGGCGACATCGGCCGGGGTGGTCTCCGCGAGCGGTGCGAACTGCCCGGCGCCCGCCGTGTGCACGACGGCGGTGAGCGGGTGCCGCGGGTGGTCGTCGCGGATCCGGGCCAGCAGCCCGGCCACCGCGTCCCGGTCGGTGACATCGCAGGCGGCGACGGTCACCTGGGCACCGGACGCGGCGAGTTCGTCGCGCAGCTCGGTGGCGCCGGGGGCGTCGGGGCCACGGCGGCTGGTGAGCACCAGATGCTCGGCGCCGTTCTCCGCCAGCCAGCGGGCCACATGGGCGCCCAGCGCGCCGGTGCCACCCGTGACCAGGACCGTGCCACGCGGCCGCCACGGCGCACCGGTGGCCGGCGCGCCCTCGGCTTGGGTGCGCTCGGCGTGGGCGCGCTCGGCGTGCGTGCCCTCGGCGTTCGTGCGCTCGGCGTTCGTGCGCTCGGCGTTCGTGCGCTCGGCGTTCGTGCGCTCGGCGTGCCTGCCCTCGGCGTGGGCGAGGCGGCGGGCCAGGACTCCGGCCGTACGGATCGCCAACTGGTCCTCGTCGCCGTCGCCGTGTCCGCCGAGCACACCGGCCAGGCGGTCGGCGGCCCGTTCGTCGAGCGTCGCGGGCAGGTCGATCAGACCGCCCCAGCGCTCGGGGTACTCCAGCGCGACCACCCGGCCCAGACCCCAGATCTGCGCCTGTGCGGCGCTGCCGACCGGCTCCGAGGCGGCGGTGGCGACGGCGCCGGTGGTGGCGCACCACAGCGGGGCGTCCAGGCCCGCGTCCCCGAGCGCCTGCACCAGCACTCCGGTGCGCAGCAGCCCGGTGGGCACGGCCGGGTGGTCGGGGTGCGCACGCTCGTCCAGCGCGAGCAGCGACAGCACCCCGTGCACGGGTTCGTCGGCCGCGGCCCGGCGGATCCGCTCGGCCAGGGCGTCCCGGTCGAGGTCGCCACCGTCGTCCGGAGCGATGCGCCTGATGTCGGCGCCCCGGTCGGCCAGCGCGGCCACCACACGCCGCACGGTGTCGGTGTGGCCCGCGGGTGCGGCCGGTTCGGCGACCAGCCAGACGCCGGGGGCGGCGGCGAGCCGGGGCTCCTCCAGCGGCTTCCAGGTGACGCGGTAGCGCCAGCCGTCGAGCGCGGACCGCTCGCGCTCACGGCGCCGCCACGCGGACAGCGCCGGGAGCAGCGCGCTGAGCGGCTGGTCCACGTCGATGCCCACGGCGTCCGACAGCGAGGCGAGGTCGTCGCTCTCGACCGCCTCCCAGAACCGGGCGCCGGCCATGTCGAGGTCCGTGGCCTCCTGGCCGGACGTGTGCCGCGGGGTGCCCTCGAGCCAGTACCGCCGCCGCTGGAACGCGTACGTGGGCAGCTCGACGCGGCGGGCGCCGGTCCCGGCGAACAGCGCCTCCCAGTCCAGGGCCGCGCCCCGGACGTGCAGCGTGGCGAGGGCGCCGGTCACTGTCTCGGTCTCCGGGCGTCCGGCGCGCAGCACGGGCACGAAGGCCACGTCCTCGGCGCCCTCGTCCCCGGCGGTGACACAGTCCTGCGCCATGGCGGACAGCACCCCGTCCGGGCCGAGTTCGACGTAGGTGGTGACGCCCTGGGCCTCCATCGTCCGGACGCCGTCGAGGAAGCGGACGGCGTGGCGGACGTGGCGCACCCAGTAGTCGGCGGCCATGCCCAGCTCGTCGGAGATCCGCTGTCCGGTGGCGGTGGAGACGATCGGAATGCGCGGCGCGTTGTAGGTCAGCCCCTCGGCGACCTTACGGAACTCGGCGAGCATGCCGTCCATCAGCGGGGAGTGGAACGCGTGGCTCACGGTGAGCCGCTTGGTCTTGCGGCCCCGCTCCTGGAACGACGCCGCGACCGCGACCGCCGCGTCCTCGTCGCCCGCGATGACCACCGACGTGGGCCCGTTGAGCGCGGCGATGCCGACACGCTCGGTGAGCAGCGGCTCGACCTCGTCCTCCGCCGCCTGCAGCGCGATCATCGCGCCACCGGAGGGCAGTTCCTGCATCAACCGGCCGCGCGCGGCCACCAGCGTGGCGGCGTCCTCCAGCGACAGCACCCCGGCCACGTGTGCGGCGGCCAGCTCGCCGATGGAGTGCCCGGTCAGGACGTCCGGCCGCAGCCCGGCGGCCTCGGCCAGCCGGAACAGCGCCACCTCGACGGCGAACAGCGCGGGCTGGGTGAACCCGGTCCGGTCCAGCGGCTCCTTGTCGTCGCCGAACAGCACGTCGTACAGCGGCCGTTCCAGGTGCCGGTCCAGCTCGGCGCAGACCGCGTCCAGCGCCTCCGCGAAGACGGGGCTGGCCTCGTACAGCTCGCGGCCCATGCCGAGCCGCTGGCTGCCCTGCCCGGTGAAGAGCACGGCGGTGCGGCCCTCCGCGGGCACGCCCCGGACCAGCTGTGCCGCGGACTCGCCGCGCGCGAGGGCGGTGAGGCCCGCGAGCAGCCGGTCCCGGTCCTGGCCGAGGACCACCGCGCGGTGTTCCAGGGCGGACCGGGTGGTGGCCAGCGAGTACGCCACGTCCACCGGGTCCGGCCCGGCTTCGGTCTCGGTCTCGGCCTCGAGGTGGGCGCGCAGCCGCTCGGCCTGGGCCCGCAGCGCGTCCTCGCCCTTGGCCGACAGCGGCCAGGCCACCACATCGGGCCGGACCAGCGGGCGCCGCGGTGCGGCTTCCCCGGCGGTCTCGTCGTGGACCGGTGCCTGCTCCAGGACCGTATGGGCGTTGGTGCCGCTGAAGCCGAACGAGGAGACGCCGGCCCGGCGCGGACGCCCGGTCTCCGGCCACTCCACCTGCTCGGTCAGCAGCGACACCGCGCCCGCCGACCAGTCCACGTGCGACGACGGCTCGTCCACGTGCAGGGTGCGCGGCAGCACCCCGTGGCGCATCGCCAGCACCATCTTGATGACACCCGCGACACCGGCCGCGGCCTGGGTGTGGCCGATGTTGGACTTGATGGCGCCCAGCCACAGCGGCCGCTCCGCGTCCCGCTCCCGGCCGTAGGTGGCCAGCAGCGCCTGCGCCTCGATCGGGTCGCCGAGCCGGGTGCCGGTGCCATGGGCCTCGACCGCGTCCACCTCGGCGGTGGACAGGCCCGCACCGGCGAGCGCCTGGCGGATGACGCGCTGCTGGGCGGGGCCGTTGGGCGCGGTCAGACCGTTGGAGGCGCCGTCCTGGTTGATGGCGGAGCCACGGACGAGCGCCAGCACGGGGTGGCCGTTGCGGCGGGCGTCCGACAGCCGCTCCACGAGCAGCATGCCGACGCCCTCGCCCCAGCCGGTGCCGTCCGCGCCCGCCGCGAACGCCTTGCAGCGGCCGTC
>NZ_JBHYVB010000326.1:5003-9014 GCF_042750115.1 Streptomyces sp. NPDC059455 | reverse complement strand
GGCAGCCGTCCGACCCCGGCCCCGGCCGCCCCGGCGACCCCGGCCCCCGGCCCGGACCCGGCTCCGACCGGCGCCCCCGCCGGAGCGGCTCCCGCCGGTGGATCGCCGCGCGCCACCCGGTCGTCGGGCCGTCCGATCAGCCAGTCGCGGCTGGGGACGACAAGACCCGCCGGGGTGAACGCGATCTTCCGCAGCTCCGCATGGCTCCCGGAGTCCTTGCGCCACAGCCCGCTGACGATGTCCACCGCCTCCTGTGGGGTGGCGGCGAACTCCAGCCCCGCGTAGACGGGCGCGCATGCGTCCAGGCCCAGGTCCTGGGCGGTCAGCCGGCGTCCCAGCCGCCGGGTGAACACCTCGGCGATCAGCGCCGGGGTGGTGCCGCGCGGCTGCTGTCCGCGCAGCCACCGTGTCACCGATGTCTTGTCGTACCGCAGGTCCAGGCCGTGCTCCAGTCCGAGCTGGTCCACCCGCCGGGCGAGCCCGGCGTTGGAGAAGCCCGCCTCTGCGATGAGCGCGGCGAGCTGACGATTGGGAATGCGCTGCGGGGGTCGTTCCGTCATCAGCCTGCCGGTCTCCCTGATCGCTCTGTGGAACGGCGCGAATGTAACCGCCGCTCGAGGGCTGATCGCGGCCGTCCGGCGGCATTCATCCGATCGTGTGAGAACGAGCCGGGTGCGGACGTAAGGGGACACGGTCGTACAGTGGCGGGGGCGCCGCCGCGAGGCTCCGCCACCCCATTCGACGCGGGTCGAGAAGGAGCTTGCCGTGACCGCCGTGACCACGTCTTCCCCGGGGTCGGCCCCCGGTTCACCGGCACTGGCTTACGTCCACCTGGGCTTCGGCGCGGATGCCGTGGACTACGAGGAGGCGTGGCAGGAGCAACGCCGGGTGCACGCCGCCCGCTTCGCGGACGAGATCCCCGACACCTGCCTGCTGCTGGAGCACCCCCCGGTCTACACGGCGGGGCGGCGCACGGCCGACAGTGAGCGCCCGCTGGACGGCACCCCGGTGGTGGACGTGGACCGCGGCGGCAAGATCACCTGGCATGGCCCTGGCCAGCTGGTCGGCTATCCGATCCTCAAGCTGCCGCGCCCGGTGGACGTCATCGCGCATGTCCGCCGCCTGGAGGACGCGCTGCTGCGCACCTGTGCGGAGTTCGGTCTGGAGACCACCCGGGTGGAGGGCCGCAGCGGGGTGTGGGTGCTGGGCGACCCGGTGGACCAGCGCCCCGCGCTCGGCGGGCTGAAGCTGGACTTCGACCCGCGGCTGGAGGACGAGGAGTTCGACGCGCGGCTGAACGGGCCGGAGTACGCCCCGTCCAACGCCGGGCAGCGCCGCGAGGACCGCAAGCTGGCCGCCATCGGGGTGCGGATCGCCAAGGGCGTGACGATGCACGGCTTCTCGCTCAACTGCAATCCGGACAACACCTGGTTCGACCGGATCGTGCCGTGCGGCATCCGGGACGCGGGTGTGACCTCGCTCTCGGAGGAGCTGGGCCGGGATGTGCCGATCGCCGAGGTGCTGCCGGTGGTCGAGCGGCATCTGCGGGACGTCCTGGAGGCCTCCGTCCCGCTGCCGCGAGCGGTCTGACCTCCTGGGCCGTTCCGGATCGTTCCCGATCGTTTCCAACCATTCCGGGACGGCCCTTGCGGGAATGCGTCCTCGCGGCGTTCGGTTGCCCTGGACGTAAATCCGTACGAACCACGGGCGTACCCTGGTGACCGCCGACGATTCGAAAGTCCGCCGGCAAACTCGCCACGCCGAGCCGCCAAGCAGAGTCAAGCAAAGAGGAGTGCCGGACGTGTCCGCAGTCGCACCCGACGGACGCAAGATGCTGCGCCTGGAGGTCCGGAACAGCCAGACCCCCATCGAGCGCAAGCCCGAGTGGATCAAGACCCGGGCGAAGATGGGCCCCGAGTACACCGAGCTGCACGGCCTGGTGAAGCGGGAGGGCCTGCACACCGTGTGCCAGGAGGCGGGCTGTCCGAACATCTATGAGTGCTGGGAGGACCGCGAGGCGACCTTCCTCATCGGCGGCGACCAGTGCACCCGGCGCTGCGACTTCTGCCAGATCGACACCGGCAAGCCGCAGGCGCTGGACCGCGACGAGCCGCGCCGGGTGGCCGAATCCGTACGCACCATGGAGCTGAAGTACGCCACCATCACCGGCGTGGCCCGTGACGATCTGGAGGACGGCGGCGCCTGGCTCTACGCGGAGACCGTGCGCCAGATCCACTCCCTGATGCCGGACACCGGTGTGGAGCTGCTGATCCCGGACTTCAACGCGGTCCCCGAGCAGCTCGCCGAGGTCTTCTCGGCCCGACCCGAGGTGCTCGCGCACAACGTCGAGACGGTGCCGCGGATCTTCAAGCGCATCCGCCCCGGCTTCCGTTACGAGCGCTCGCTCGAGGTGATCACCAAGGCGCGCGAGGCCGGTCTGGTCACCAAGTCCAACCTGATCCTGGGCATGGGCGAGGAGCGCGCGGAGATCAGCCAGGCGCTCCAGGACCTCCATGACGCGGGCTGCGAGCTGATCACCATCACCCAGTACCTGCGGCCGTCCCCGCGCCACCACCCCGTGGAGCGCTGGGTCAAGCCCCAGGAGTTCGTGGAGCTCAAGGAGGAGGCGGACGAGATCGGTTACGCGGGCGTCATGTCCGGCCCGCTGGTCCGCTCCTCGTACCGCGCCGGCCGTCTGTACCAGCAGGCCATCGAGCGGCGCAATGTCGCGGTGACTTCTCAGGCCGGCTGACTCTCCGTCGTCGCTCCGCCGTCACGTTCCGTCGGCGGTCGGTTGTGTGAGCAACACGCTGTGTGATTGCGAGCACACACGGATTCGAGGGCTTCGAGAACGCCGCAGGTCAAGAGCGGAATACGGGCCGCAGCAGGGCTTCATCGGTGTTTGACCGGCCAGTCACGCACTGGTAACACCATTGGGTAACGATTAAGCCACGCACTGCTTATACGTTGTGCGTAGCGATCATCCGCCGCTTCCGAGGGGTACTCATGCCGGCTGCGCCCGTACGCCCGTCCGTCACCGACGCGCTCCTCGCCCTGGAGGGTCTGCTGCTGCGCGGCGGGCAGCGCACCGCCCGCCGCAACGCCTGGACGGCCGTGCTCGAGGACCGGCGCCGGGCCAAGGACCGGAACGAGGCCGAACACGTGCTGGAGGCCGTGTCCACCGGGGCTTCCCAGGCCACGTAAACTTCGCTGTATGGCGAGGAAGGAAACATCCGAGAACCCCGGGCGTCTGAAGCAGATCGCCCTGACCTACAAGATGACCAAGCGGGTCGACCCGAAGGTCACACTTGTCGTCGCCGGCGTGGGGATTGTCACCTTCGGTGTCCTTCTCGCGATCGGCTTCTGGATCGGTCACCCGATCTTCCTGGGCATCCTGGGCTTCGTCCTGGCCTTCCTCGCGATGGCGATCATTTTCGGCCGCCGCGCCGAACGGGCCGCCTTCGGACAGATGGAGGGCCAGCCGGGCGCGGCGGCGGCGGTGCTGGAGAACGTGGGCCGCGGCTGGTCGGTCACCCCCGCGGTGGCGATGAACCGCAGCCAGGACGTCATCCACCGCGCGGTGGGCAAGGCGGGCGTCGTGCTGGTCGCCGAGGGCAACCCGAACCGGCTCAAGGGCATGCTGGCCGCCGAGAAGAAGAAGATGGCGCGCATCGTCGCGGAGGTCCCGGTCCACGATGTGATCGTCGGCTCCGGCGAGGGCCAGGTCGAGATCAAGAAGCTCCGCACCACGCTGCTGAAGCTCCCCCGGGTGCTGCCGGGCGCACAGGTCACGGTGGTGAACGACCGGCTGCGCGCGCTGGGCGACCTGATGAGCAACATGCCGATTCCGAAGGGCCCGATGCCCAAGGGGATGCGGATGCCGAAGGGGCGCTGAGCGCCTCCCGCACCGAAACGGACACAATACGGGGGGGCGCGGCCGGCCGCCCGGCCGCCGCGGGCGCTTGGGCGCGGCGCGGGGGGTGAGGTCGACCGCCGCGGGCGCGGTGGTGA
>NZ_JBHYVB010000326.1:0-4993 GCF_042750115.1 Streptomyces sp. NPDC059455 | reverse complement strand
ACACCACCCCACACCCGCCGCGCCCGCGGCCGCGCCCCCCGCCCCCCCCGTTTCGTATGCGGCGCCGTTTCGTTTTCGTACGCGGCGCCGTTTCGTTCGTGTGTAACGCCGTCGCCTGCGCGTAACGCCGTTGTACACAATCGGCGGGCTCTCAGCCCCGGATCCGTACGGGTTCAGACCCTGATCTGCACCGCGCGGGAGAGCCGGTCGTGCAGCCCGCGGGTGTCGCGGTCCCAGACCACCGCCGGGATGACCAGCACCAGCAGCACACTGCGCAGCACGGCCCGCGGCAGGCTCAGCCGCACCCCGCCCTCGCCGACGACCCGCAGCTTCAGCAGCAGCTTGCCGGGGGTGGCGCCGACGGTGCCCACGGTGACCAGGCTCAGCACCAGGAAGACCAGCAGCGCCCAGTTCCCGGCGACCTGGGCGTTACGGCCGGACAGCAGCGCGTAGGAGACGAGCAGGCACAGGCCCCAGTCGATGAAGAGCGCCCCGAAACGGCGTCCCAGCGGCGCGATGGAGCCCGGTCCGCTCTCGGGAAGACCGAGGCCCTGGCCCCGGTAGCCGAAGTCGACGCCCATCTCCTCGGCCGCCGCGCGGGGCCCGGAAAGCCACGATCCGATTGCTTGCCTCTTGTCCACCCGTCTACGTTACTGCGACCGGGTACGTTCCCCCGGCCGGACCCCTTCCCAGCGGTTCCCAGGGACCCCGTACGGCGCCTTTTCCGAGGCCACGAGGTCCCCGGGAGCACCCTCGAGCCGGTTAACCTGGGTGAAACAAATGGGTCATGCCCGGGAAATCCCGTCTGCCTATGGTCGGCGAGAGCGCGCCACCGCACATGGAATCGCGCCACCGGACATATCCCCGTCCCACCGCGGCCGGGCTAGGAGGAGTTGGATGTTCCAGAACGCCGACGACGCTCGGAAGTTCATCTCGGACGAGGACGTGAAGTTCGTCGACGTCCGTTTCTGTGACCTTCCCGGCGTCATGCAGCACTTCACCGTACCGGCGGAGGCGTTCGACCCGAACGAGGAGCTGGCCTTCGACGGCTCGTCGATCCGCGGCTTCCAGGCGATCCACGAGTCGGACATGGCCCTGCGTGCCGACCTCTCCACGGCGCGTGTCGACCCGTTCCGCCGGGACAAGACCCTCAACATCAACTTCTTCATCCACGACCCGATCACGGGCGAGCAGTACAGCCGCGACCCGCGGAACATCGCCAAGAAGGCCGAGGCGTACCTCGCCTCCACCGGCGTCGCGGACACCGCGTACTTCGGCCCGGAGGCGGAGTTCTACGTCTTCGACAGCGTGCGCTTCGACACCAAGGCGAACGAGTCCTTCTACCACATCGACTCCGAGGCGGGCGCCTGGAACACCGGTGCGCTGCAGGACAACCGTGGCTACAAGGTGCGCTACAAGGGCGGCTACTTCCCGACCCCGCCGGTCGACCACTTCGCCGATCTGCGCGCCGAGATCAGCCTCGAGCTGAACAAGGCCGGTCTCCAGGTCGAGCGCCAGCACCACGAGGTGGGCACCGCCGGTCAGGCCGAGATCAACTACAAGTTCAACACGCTGCTGGCCGCGGCCGACGACCTGATGCTGTTCAAGTACATCGTCAAGAACGTGGCGTGGAAGAACGGCAAGACCGCGACCTTCATGCCGAAGCCGATCTTCGGTGACAACGGCTCGGGCATGCACGTCCACCAGTCGCTGTGGCAGGGCGGCTCCCCGCTCTTCTACGACGAGCAGGGCTACGCGGGCCTGTCGGACACCGCCCGCTACTACATCGGCGGCATCCTCAAGCACGCCCCGTCGCTGCTGGCCTTCACCAACCCGACGGTGAACTCCTACCACCGCCTGGTCCCGGGCTTCGAGGCGCCGGTCAACCTGGTGTACTCGCAGCGTAACCGCTCCGCCGCGATGCGTATCCCGATCACCGGCTCCAACCCGAAGGCCAAGCGCGTCGAGTTCCGCGCCCCGGACTCCTCGGGCAACCCGTACCTGGCCTTCTCCGCCCTGCTCCTCGCGGGTCTGGACGGCATCAAGAACAAGATCGAGCCGGCCGAGCCGATCGACAAGGACCTCTACGAGCTCGCCCCCGAGGAGCACGCGGGCGTCCCGCAGGTCCCGACCTCCCTGCCGGCCGTCCTCGACTCCCTCGAGTCCGACCACGAGTTCCTCCTCCAGGGCGGTGTCTTCACCTCCGACCTGATCGAGACCTGGATCGACTACAAGCGCACCAACGAGATCGCCCCGCTGCAGCTGCGTCCGCACCCGCACGAGTTCGAGCTCTACTTCGACGTGTGAGCCGTGCGCGCTCCGCGCTCTGTGAGCCCTTCCGGCTCCGGCCGAGCCCCCGCCACCGCCCCGATGGGCGGCGACGGGGGCTCGGTGGTGTGTGGCTGGGTCAGGCCGGGTTGACGGTCTGGGTGTCGGTGCCGGAGGACGGCAGGAAGCTGGTGTCGCCGTTGTAGAGGGCGACCACCGGGTTGGTGCCGACGCCCAGGGTGCTGAGGGACAGCGTCGCGACGCCCCCCGACAGTGGCTGGACGAAGGCGCCGCCGCCGGAGCCGCCGATGATGAAGGTGACCGTCCCGGTCGGGACGCCCGCTCCGGGCGCGACCGGGGTGACGTTGGCGGTGAAGGTCACCGACTGTCCCAGCGTCGAGGGGTCCGGCGTCGAGGACACCGATGTGGTGGTGGCCGCCTGGATGACGAGGATGACGTTGGCGCCGGTGGACGGGGAGAAGTTGGTGTCACCGTTGTAGTTGCCGAGGACGGCGTGGGCGCCGACGCTCAGGTTGGGGACGGTGACCGAGGTCGTCCCGCCCGACAGGGTCCCGGTCAGGGTGGGGCCACCGGTGATGACGAAGGTGACGTTGCCGGTGGGGGTTCCGGTCCCGAGCGGGATCACGGTGGCGGTGAGCGTGACCGACTGGCCGAAGGTGGCGGGGTTGGGTGAGACCGTGACCAGGGTGATCGTGGGCGTAGCCATGGGTGGCCCTCCAAGTGGTGTGGGGTGGTGGGCCGTTACTCGCCGCGCGTGCGGGAACGAGGCGCGGCGGCGCATCGGCGGTCAGGGGGTGCGCGCATACGGCGATCCACGCGGGGGCATCCCGCGTCGCCGTCCCCCGGCAGATGTGGAACCCACCGGTCTGTAGCACCAGTAGGCGCGCGACTCGCCGTCGCCCGCCAGGGATGTGCCGCCGAATTACCCCGGATAGCGCAGCGCTCGGCGGCCTTCCCCGCGCACACCATCCGCCCCGTGCGGCGCGCGTTCCCCGTGGTCAGGGCACCGCGTACGCACCGCGCACAGGGCGGGTGCCGGGTTGCCCCCGTGCCGTCGGGTCGGCGCGGGGGTCAGCCGTCGCCGAAGCCGCCCCCGAAGCCACCGCCGTCGCCGAAACCGCCGTCGCCGAAGCCACCACCGAAACCGCCGCCGTCGAAGCCACCGCCGGAGTCGCCACCGTCCCCGCCGTCCCCGCCGTCGCCGAAGCCACCGTCGAACGCACCGTTCCCGTAGTCGGGGCCGAGGGACCCGCCCAGCAGCGTGCCGACCAGCAGCCCGGGCAGCAGCATCGAGCCGTAGCCGCCGAAGTAGCCGCTCGCCCAGGGCCCGTAGGCCGGACCGGCGTCCCAGTACGGGCGGCGCCGGTCGCCGCCGACCGGGACGGTGCGGGCGTCCGGGTAACGGCCGTCGTCGATACGGGTGGCGTCCGCGGCGCAGGCGGGTACGGAGCGCTGGGTGCCGCCCGGGGGTGCCCACGGGACGTCCCGGGCCGAGGGGCCGTGGCGCGGGTCGAAGAAGCACGGAGGGCGCCGCTGGGGCAGCGGGCCGCCCTCGCGGCGGGCTTCGAGGACCGCCAGCGCGAAGCGGCCCTCCTCCAGCGCCTCGGTCACCGGCCGTACGTCCCCGGGCCGCCGGGCGGCGGCCGACCTGGCCTTCGCCTCCTCGTAGGCGTCCAGGGCGCGGCCGTAGTCGTCCGCCATCTCGGGGGTGGACGCCGGGTCGGCGGGGTCGAAGCGGGTCCCGGTGAGCTTCTCGCCGTACGCGGTGATGTCCTCCTCGACCGCGCCGCGCACCTGCTCCAGCTCGGCCCGCTCGCGCTCGCGGCGCTGCTTGCGGGTGCGCCGCGCCATGTACAGGCCGGTTCCGCCGACGACGGCCAGGACGATCAGCACCGCCACCGCGTCCCCCACCGACAGGCTGGTGGAACCCCGCGCGCCCTGGTCGCCGTCGCTCCCCTGGCCGGTCCGGTCGTGGATCGCGGTGGCCGTGTCGGTCACGAAGCCGTTCAGGACCGCGGCGAGGTCATGCGGGTGCTGCCGCAGGTTCCGCTCCGCCAGCGCCCGCGAGGTGCGTCCGGGCAGCACCGAGGTGTCGGAGGCCGCCCCGAAGGAGGAGCCGAGTGCCACCGCGTACACGCCGGGGCGGTCGACGGCGGCGCGCAGCCGCCCGAAGACGCGCTCTCCGCCGTACGCGGGGTTGTCCGGCAGCACGGCCACGTAGACCGGCACATCGGCCTTGCGGATGTGTGCCACCAGGGCGCGGGCCTGTCCGGCGCTCAGGGCGTCGGAGGCGCCGGGATCGACGTACACGGGGCTGCTGCGCAGCGCCTTGCCGATCTTGTTCACATCCGTTTCGGCATGGGCGCCCCCGGCGGTGAGCAGCACCGCCGTCAGGGCGACGAGGACGGCCAGCAGGAGCGTGCCCCATCGTGGCGTCTTGCCGGACACACTTCGCATTTACCCGCATAGGGGGCAGATATGCGCCGGGATGTTCCTCGGCGCCGTCATGGCTGGGCCCGTGCTCGCATGGCTGGGCCCGTGCTCGCATGGCTGCGCCCGTGCTCGCATGGCTGGGCCCCGCCACCGCCCCTCTCGGGCAGTGGCGGGGCTCAGTGCTGTGCGATCAGGCCGTGACCGTGGCCGTGGCCTACGGGGTGTCCGGCGGACCACGCGGCGGAGCCGCATATCGACGCTTTCCCCTCCC
>NZ_JBHYVB010000325.1:0-9021 GCF_042750115.1 Streptomyces sp. NPDC059455 | reverse complement strand
TACGTCGCTCGCGAGATCTACCAGGCCCTCCTCACATCCAGAAGGCGATCCGCAGCACCAATGCCCGCTCGTTGACATCCATAGGGGCATCAAGCGCGACTACATCTTCAACGGCACCCTGACCATCACCGCGATCGTCATCTGGCTCCGCGACACCGTCCAAGAGCCATCAGAAACAGCCTAGTGCCGCGTCGGTGACCGCCGTCGCGCCTGGACACCCTGATGCTTCCGAAGTCCGGGCTGCAGCACATGTTCTCGTACGACTCCGACGCGGTTCGCCGGGCGCTGTCACTGTCACGGCGATTCGCGTCGCCGGGCGGGAGTCCCCTGACCTCGGGGCTATCCAGGTCGTACTCCTGCCTGACCGGTGGAGAGTTCCGGTCGTCGTCACGCCGCGATCGGACTGGAGAGGCCGCTCATGCTCCTGTTGGTGACCCGTAAGTAACGCATCGCCGAGAATGTCGTCGCCTTCACACTGAGCGATCCCGACGGCCGACCCTGCCGCCGTGGACACCCGGCGCCCATGTCGATATCGCGCTCGAACCTGGGCTCAGCCGTCAATACTCGCTGACCGGAAGTGAGGACAGCGGCGTCTGGCTCGTCGCCGTGCTGCACGTTCCGGTCGGCCGTGCATCGCGACATCTGCACGACATGGTCGCTCCGGGGTCGGTACTGCGTGCCGATGGACCCCGAAACGACTTCCCGCTCGTTCCGGCCCGTCGGTACGTCTTCATCGCGGGCGGCATCGGCATCACGCCGATCGTGCCCATGGTGTCGCAGGTGGAACGTTCGGGGGCCGAGTGGCAGCTCTACTACGGGGGCGGCGTCGCGCCTCCATGGCGTTCCTGGACGAGCTGGCCCGCTACGGCGACCGGGTGCACGTGTACCCGGAGGACGAGCGGGGCTTGCTTCCCTTGTCCGCGGCGCTGTGCGGTGCCGGCAACGGCACCCAGGTCTACTGCTGTGGACCGGAGCCGTTGCTCAACGCGGTTCGGCAACACATCGATGATGTGCCCGGGAGCACGGTCCACTTCGAACGGTTCCAGCCCGCGGGAACCGCAACAGGGGAGGTGTTCGAGGTCCGCCTCGCGCGGTCCGGCCGCACCCTTACGGTTCCGCCGAGCAAGTCAATCCTGGAAGCGGTCGAGGAGGCGGGCGTCGAAGCCCTGTCCTCCTGCCGCACCGGCACGTGCGGAACCTGCGAAACGGCGGTACTGGAGGGAATCCCCGATCACCGCGACGACGTGCTCTCGGCCGACGAACGCGCGTCCGGCGACGCGATGATGATCTGCGCCTCTCGTTCCCTGACCCCCTTCCTGTCCCTCGACCTCTAGGAGGGGACGATGGCCGTTGATGTCGGCTGGCTGGACAACATGACCTTGGCCGAGCTGGAAACCGATGCACACCATGTCCTCTCCCGGCTGCGCAAGGAGGCGCCGATCGCCTGGGTACCGGCGCTCAACGCGTGGATCGCAACCACCTGGCGTCACTGTCACAAGACCGCCGAGGACGCCGCGCACTTCCGGGGCGGCACGAGCCCCGCCCACGATCGCGTATTCGGTCAACCCAACGTGCTGAGCGCGGAGGGGCAGAAGCACAGCGAGCTGCGGCGAGTGATCGACCCACCGTTGCGCCCGCGTGCTTTCAAACCGACCATGGACACCACTGTGCGGGCGGCGGCCCGTGCTCGCTTGGATGAGCTGGCCGGGCGAACACACGTCGACCTGCTGACCGACTATTTCGAACCGGTCAGCGTGCGCTGCGTCGCGGATCGGTTCGGGTTCACCCACATCAGTACCGTTCGGCTCCAGCGCTGGTTCCACAGCTTGTCCCATGCCGCAGCGCGCGGCCTGGTCGACCCCGAGGCGTATAAGGAAGGCGACGCCGCCGCGGCGGAGATCCGTGAAGTTGTCGGGGACATGATTGAACGGCTCCGCAGCCGGCCGGACGAATCGGCGATCTCGTACTGGCTCCACGACGGCATGCCCGATGTCGAGGTACGCGGTATCGAGAACATGCTGCCGTCCCTGCTGATCATCCTGCTCGGAGGACTACAAGGACCGGGCCACGCTTGCGGGTCCACCTTCCTGGGTCTGCCGACCCGACCCGAGCAACTCCGCCGGGTCGTGGAGAATCCGGCCTTGCTCCCCAAGGCTGTCGCAGAGGGGCTGCGCTGGTTGTCGCCGCTGTTCAGCGGGGCCTCCAGGGTGCCCAACCGAGACATGGAACTGGCCGACGTGCGGCTGCGGCAGGGCGACACGGTGTGGCTGTGCTACGGCTCGGCCAATCATGACGAGACCGAGTTCGACCGGCAGGAGATTTACGATCTCGACCGGCCCGCGCATGGTCATCTGGCTTTCGGCGCCGGCCGCCACGCATGCTCCGGCAGCGCCTTCGCACCGCAGATCGCGCGTATCGCGCTGGAGGAGTTGTTCGATCGCCATCCCCGTATCCGTCCCGAACCCGACCACGAGATCATCGTCCGCGGGTGGATGTTCCGAGGCGCCACCGAACTGCCCGTTCGTATGCCGCGCTGACAACCGAGGCACCGGACAGCGTCGCGAGATTCGCAATACCCCGCCCGGTACCGCATCAGGATCCACACGAGCCGCACCGCCTCAGCGCCGCAACCATCAGCGGCATCGCATGATCCGAACGCATGGACCGACTGGTGGTCCGCGACGAACAGCCACTGCGGCACACCCCCGCGAGCCGCCTCCTATGATCATGGCTGATATCCGCCCCCCAGGTGACGTATACGTAAGGCATATAACACCGAGGTAACGACACCTCTGCCAAAGCGAGCAGGTGACGGCAAACCCTTGACCTGACCTCAGGCCATATATACGTTCCGTATACCTCATCTGGCTGGAGACAACATGCCTGAAGAACTGCTTCCCTCTACCACGGATACCGTCGTGAATCCGCCACCCCCGCAGCGCCGACAGGTCGCCAACGCCTTCGCGGCCAGTCTGTCCGGCACCGCGTTGGAGTGGTACGACTTCGGGATCTACTCCGCGTCAGCGGCACTCGTGTTCCCGGTTCTGTTCTTCCCCGACTCCAGTTCCGCGGCCTCCGAACTGTTCGCGTTCTCCACCTATGCCGTCGGCTACCTCTCGCGCCCGTTGGGGGCGTTCGCGCTCGGGCGGCTCGGTGACGTCGTTGGACGCAAACGAGTCATCGTCCTGACGCTGCTGTTGATCGGCGTCGCCACGTTCGTCATCGGCTTGCTGCCCACGTACGGAACGATCGGCATCGCCGCACCGATCCTGCTGGTGTCGCTGCGATTCGCGCAGGGGGTGGGGGTCGGCGGCGAGCTGGGGGTGGCTCCGCTGTTGTCCAGCGAGTTCGGCGACCCGAACCGGCGCGGGTTCTGGTGTTGTGCCCCGCAAATAGGGCCGCCGGCCGGCAATCTGCTGGCGAACGGGATGCTGGCGCTGCTCACGGTGTCGATGTCACACGACGCCTTCCTGTCATGGGGCTGGCGAGTCGGGTTCCTGACGTCGGCGATCCTGGTCGGGCTCGGGCTGCTGATCCGGCTCCGGCTGGAGGAGACGCCGGTGTTCCGCGCGATCCGCGACAAGGGCGAGAGCCCGTCCGCTCCCGTTCGTGAGGTGTTCTCCACCGAGTGGCGTGGCCTGATCGCCGCGTCGTGTGCCCGGGTGGGGCCGGACGTCACGTACGCCCTGTTCGTCGTGTTCAGCCTCGTGTACGGCACGAAGGAAGCCGGTTTTACGTCGTCGCAAGTACTGATCGCGGTACTGATCGGTTCCGCCACCCAGCTCGCGCTCATCCCGCTCGCCGCGGCACTGTCCGACCGCGTCAACCGCCGCCGGATGTACGCGGTGGCCGCGGCGATCGCGGCTATCTGGCCGTTCGTGTTTCTGCCGGCCATTCTGAGCGGCTCATACCTGGTCCTCATCGGCGGGATCGTGGTCGGTTTGGGACTGCATTCGTTCATGTACGGACCACAAGGCGCCTTCATCACTGAGCAGTTCTCGCCCCGCCTTCGCGCGAGCGGCAGCTCGCTGGCCTTCGCGATCGGCAGCACGTTCGGCGGCGCCATGGCGCCGCTGGCGTTCGCGGCCTTGCTGAACTGGCAGGGAACATGGCTGCTTCTGGCGGCCTACACCGCGCTCGCCTGTGCGGTTACGATTGCCGGGACTCTCTGGCTGGGCCGCGACCACGACGCGGAGGAGGAACGCGAGTTCGCTGAGAGTCTGGCCTGAGTCCAGAAGGCCGCTGAAACCCTCGGTCATGGCCCCGGCTCGGTGGAGGAGTCGGGGCCAAGGTGTCCGCGCCGGACGCAGGCCGTGTGCACTGCGCCACGTCCTCGGCGCTTGACCTTGTAGTTGCTGTAAGGGCGTCCATGGCGCCATGTTGTCCATCAGCGAATACAGCGAAATGTGCCATCTGTCGCCGCAGACACTGCGGTTCTACCACTCCGAGGGTTTGCTCGTCCCAGCCGACGTCAACGAGCAGACCGGCTACCGCCCGTACACGTTCGAGCAGGTCGAACAGGCTATGCTGATCACGGTCCCGCGCGGCAGGGGGATGAGCGTCAAGCTCGTCCGGCATGCTCTCGACAAGCCGGACGCGGCACCCGCCCTGTTGCGGCAGCACAGTGCGCAGGTGCGGCACCAGCGGCAGGCCCAGGACGAGGCTCTCAGCGACGCGCGAGAATTCTTCAACTCGTGGCCGGAGGTACGCCTGCGCCATATACCCGAGATGACCGTGGTGTCGAAGCTGGTACCCGGCCCGTCGGCCGGAGGTGACCAGTACGACTGGGACGAAGCCGATGCCGTCGTCACCGCCACCGTGCAGGATGTGGTCAGGACCATGGAGTCGTGCGGAGCCGTTGTGTCGGGGACTCCTTGGCGAACCTAGGCCAGCGAGACCCCGGAGCAGAAGACGCGGGGCATCACCGCCGAAGGGCCGCACTGGCTGGTGAAGATCCCCGTCACGGCGGACGAGAAGGCGATTGCAGCTCTATCCGGTGACGTCCAGGTGCAGATCTTCGAAGCCCGGGACGAACTGTCGATATACATCCCGGGCAAGAGCTCGATGGCCAAGTTCGGCACCGCGTTCTCACGCCTGGTCATGCATCCCCTCGACGCCGCCTACATCGACATCTCCCTCATGCGTCAGCTGCTGCACGACGACGGCGTCGAAACCACCGCGGCGATCTGCAAGCTCGACGAGACCGGCGTGGTCGGGTGACCTCACGAGCGGACCGGACGGGCAGACAACCGCCGGTGGCGACCGCGAACGGGCGCCACCGGGGCGGGGACCCGACGCCGACAGGGCGGGCCGCTTACTCGCAGAGGGCAGTGTCGACGAAGTCGATTACGTGGTCCGCGGCGGTCTGCTGACCGGCCTGGTCGGTGGGCAGGGCGCTGGGCAGCGCGGTGACGGTGACCGAGGCGGCGCGGCCGTCTTCGGTGGCGCCGCCGCGGGTCTCGTAGCCGGGGATGTCACCGCCGTGGCCCCAGACGAGGCCACCGCAGCTCAGTGGGGTACTAATCAGGCCGAGTCCGTAGCGGGCCCCGGGCCAGAGATCGGAAGCCGGGACGGTGGTGCGCATCTGCTTCAGCTGCGCCGGTTTGAGGAGCTTGCCCCCGAGCAGGGCGGAGTAGAAGTGGTTGAGGTCGCTCGGGGTGGCGATCATCTGTCCGGCGGCCCATGCCCAGGACGGGTCCATCTCGGTGATGTCGCGCATCGGAGCGCCGGGCTTCGCCACGTGATAGCCCCGCGGATGAGGTCCCCGGATGTCCTGGTCGCCGATGCCGGGGAAGTAGGTGTGGCGCAGCCCGATGGGCTTGATGACCCGCCGCGTTATTTCCTCGGCCACCGGGCGGCCGGTGACCTTCTGGATGAGCAGGCCCGCGAGGAGATAGTTGGTGTTGCTGTACTCCCACTTGCTGCCGGGGACGAACTTCGCCTTCTGGGCCAGCGCCAGGTCGAGCAGGTCGCGCGGTTCGGTGTAGGTGTGCCGGCCCTTGAAGAAGTCACCGCCCATGGCCGCGACGTAGTCGGGCAGGCCGCTGGTGTGCTGCAGCAGCTGCCGCACCGTGATGTGACGGCCGTCGATGCCCTCGCCCCGGACGAGCCGTGGCAGGTACTTCTCGATCGGCGCGTCGAGGCTGATGCGGCCTTCGCCGACCAGTTGCAGAACGACCACGGCGGTGAAGGTCTTGGTGGTGGATCCGATGCGCACCCGCCCGTCCGCCGGCACCTTCGCCTTGTCTTCCCGGTCGGCGACGCCCGCGGTGTAGCCACGGGTGCTGCCATCGCGACCGCGGACAGCGGCCAGGGCCGCGGGAAACTCGTCGTCGCGCACCAGGCGGTCCATCCGCTGCCGCACCACGTCGTGACGCTCATCGGCATGAGCCCCGGACGCCGACGCTGACGGCACGCAGCCCACGGTGAGACCGCCCAGTACCGCCAGTGCGGCCGTCGCCGTGGCTGCTCGTCGGCGCCTGGACGGCGACAAGGTGTGAACAGACCGTAGAGCATCGCGATTATGGGACATGAAGAACACTCCTTGCTGGTGCCCTGCCGGGCAGAGCGGGTGTTGAGCCGTGGTGAGCCATGGGGCTCCTTCGGCTGCTGTGGGGGGCGCGGGTGCGTGGTAGCCGACGGTGCGGCAGATCTGCGCACCGTGCGGTACGGGCGATGTGACAGGTCGTTCGGGGTACGTCAGCCCGGTTAAGCCTTGCTCTGCGCGGCTGTACCGGGGGCGGTCTTGCCGAGCATGCGGCAGACCGCGGCGTCCACCAGGGGCCGGTATGTGGCGGCGACCTTCCGTTCGCTGAGGCCGAAGACGGTCGAGGTGAGGATGGCGACGGTGCGGTGGCCGGTACTGTCGGTGTAGTTCTGGCTCGCGTAACCGGGGATGCCACCGGTGTGCCCCCATACGGTGCCGCACGGGGTGCGGACCTCCTCCAGACCCAGCCCGTACCTGGTGGCCTCCGGCGCGGCGGAGTCTTCCGGGACGGTTGTGCGCATCTGCCTCAGCTGAGCCGGGGGCAGCAGCTCGCCGGACATCAAGGCGGTGTCGAAGCGCGCCCAGTCGGTTGCGGAGGAGACGACGGCCCCCGCGGCCCAGGCCCAGCTCGGGTTGATGCCGGTCGTGTTTACGTGGTCGTCGTGGATCGGCCCCGCGAAGGACGTCCCCGGGGGCATGCCGGGAGGCAGCAGGGGGCCCAGATGAGCGGCGTCGGGTTCATAGCCGTGCGTGTGCGTCCGGCTGTCGCCGGGCCGCCACGCGGCAGTGGTGGCGAGGTAGGTGTGGGTCAGGCCCAGGGGCCGGACGATCCGGTCGTGGATCAGGTCGGCCACGCTACGGCCGGTGGCCTTCTCGAGCACCATGCCGAGCGCGATGTAGTTGGTATTGCTGTAGGACCACTTCTTGCCGGGAGTGAACAGCGCCTGGTGCCTGGTGGCCAGCGCGAGCAGTTCTTCAGGGGTCCACCGCCGCTGGTCCTGGCCGGTGACCGAGGCGAGGCCGGCGGGGTCGTCGGTATAGTCGTACAGACCGCTCGTGTGGTTGAGGAGCATGCGTAAAGTGATCGCGCCTCCGCCGGGGACCAGGCCGGGCAGCCAACTCTCCACCGAGTCGGTCAGGTTGACCTGGTGCTCGGCGACGAGTTGCAGAATCAAAGTGGCCACGAGGGTCTTGGTGTTGGAACCCATGCGAAACTCGTCGTCCACCGCGAGCTTGTGGTCAGCCACGGTCCAGGGGGCCTGCTCGGTGGACTCGACAGCAGGCCCATGACCGTCGTCGATCCTTACGGCCACTCCCGGGACACCGGCGTCCACGGTCTGCCGGACGAGCGTGGCCAACCGGTCCGCTCGCCCCGCCACCGCACCGACGTGACCGGCATCGGCCGACCACATGTCAGCCCGCACCGCCTCGGTCCGCAGCGGCACGGCCGACGCCGCGGACGCCCCACCGGCTGCGGCCGCCGCGGTCAGGCAGGTGGCCAGGGTCAGCGTCAAGGCTGCCCGCAGACGGCGACGCGACATGGGCGCTCGCTCAGTCATGAGATGTCTCCGTGGGGTGAGGTATGGCCCGACCGGGCCGGCAGTGGATTGACTCCGAGGCTGGGCCAGCGTCGAACAGTGATCACTCTGGTTGATTGTGGGCCGCCCCAGCGACCCGGCCACCACCCGCATTCGGGTGGGGTTATCCCCACCTCACCCCAGTTCTGGGCTTCAGCGGCGTGGTCAGGGCACCGCCTTGGACCACGGCCCGAACCGCATACCTTGCCCGCGGCCGCCGACAGACCCCGATCACGCGTAACCGATGTGTAAGGCTCCGGGTTCGCGCCCAGTCCTGTCACCATCCCCAGCACATCGAGCGCTTAGTGCCCCGCAGCTCCGCCGGCCACTCGGACTCCTCGGTCGACGCAACGGACAGTCCGACAAGGGGTGGAGCCACTGAGAAGGGGGGGTTGCGTACCTGCGCGGTCGCCACCACGCTCGCTGACGCGGTTCTCGGAGCAGACGGACCAGATATGTACCGGGTGGTCCGCTCGCGCACGGCCCCGTCACCATCCCGAGTGCCGGCGCCGCTGCTGGTCCACGAGCAGCGCGGGCCAGTCTGCCTCCCGGGCCCCACCGGTGGGTGCTCGGGGGCGCCGCTGTGGTGGGGGCCCCCGAGCGCGTGTGGGTCAGCGTCCGATGTGGTGGCCGCCTTCGGCGGGGATGATGGCGCCGGTGGTCCAGCGGCTTTCGTCGGAGAGCAGGAACAGGGCGGCGCGGGCCATGTCGTCGGCCAGGGCGATCTGGTTCATCGGGGCCATGGAGGCCAGGTGCTGCTGGAGTTCGATGGGCAGGGTGTCCCACATCTCGGTGCGGGTGGAGCCGGGTGCGAGGGAGTTGACGCGCACGTTGGATGAGGCCAGTTCCAGGGCCGCGCTCTTGGTGAGGCCGTTGACGGCCCATTTCGAGGCGACGTATTCCGAGATGCCTGCCACTCCGACCATGCCGCCGACGGAGGAGACGTTGACGATCGAG
>NZ_JBHYVB010000324.1:0-9030 GCF_042750115.1 Streptomyces sp. NPDC059455 | reverse complement strand
ACACACCACGATAACACACTAAAAAAAAACCCCCCCCCCCCCCCCCCCGCCTCCGCCCCCCCCGGCCCCCCCGGGGGGCGGGCCCCCCAAACCCGCCTCTCAGATTCCTATAGGAAATGGGTGCGTCGGGTCGTGGGTCAGCCGCTGTACTGGGCGAAGACGCGGGTGAAGTCCCACGGCTGCTGGGAGACGCCCGAGCAGGTGTCGGCTCCGCCACCGGTGCAGGGCCGGTCCCGGTTGACCGACCAGAAGGTCAGCCGCGCGAGATGCTTCTGCTGGGCGTAGCCGAGGATGGTGCGGAAGTCGGCCACGGTCACCGTCTCGCCGTTGTCGGTGATGCCGTTCATCGACGAGATGCCGGAGTGCCGGTACGCCTGGTCGTCCGAGTACCCGTAGGCACTCTTGACCGCGTTCTTGAGCCCCTCGGCGGCGCGGATGGTGAGCTGGCCCATGTTCTGGCCGGCTCCGCCGAAGTTGAACGGCATGATGGTCCAGCTGTCCACGGTCAGCCCGGATGCGGCGGCCTTGCTGATCAGGCTGTTGTCGGGGCCGTTCTGGCCGGTGCCGAAGGTCACGTACACCTGAATGCCGGGGTTGTTGGCCTTGACCGTCTTCAGCGCGTCGACCGTGCGCTGCTGGACGGTCGGACTGTCGTACGCCGCGGCCTCGATGTCGATGTCGATCGCCTTGAGCCCATAGGCGTTGATGACCTTCTGGTACGCGGCGGCCAGCTCGCCCGCGCTGCCGCAGGAGCTCTCCAGCTTGTTGCCGCTCCAGCCGCCGAAGGACGGGATGACATCGCCACCGGCCGACCGCACGGTGTTGACGGTCTGCTGGTCGACCCCTCCGGTGAGCGGACGGCCACCGTCCCACTGCGGGTTGCAGTAGCCGTTGCTGAGCACGAAGGCGAGGGTGAACCACTTGACGCCGGTCGCGTTCATCACGGTGGTGGGGCTCGGCGGGCTGCCCCAGCCGTTGTAGAGGTACGGGGCCACGGCCATGGCACCCGGTCCGGGCGGTGTGGTGTCGCCGCTCGGTGCCGTCCACTTCTGGTTGGCGGCGCCGGTGCAGGTCCATATCTGCAGCCGCGTACCGTTCGCCGAACTCCCACCCGTGGCATCCAGACACTTGTTGGCCTGCGGATTCACAATGTCACGCGCCGCCGGAACCGCCCACTGCTGAGCCGCGCTCCCATTGCAATCCCACAACTGGACCAGGGTGCCATCGGCCGTACCACCCGACGCCACATCCAGACACTTCCCCAACGCACGGATCGTGCCATCGGAACCAACACTCCACTGCTGCGCGGCAGTTCCATTGCAGTCATACAGCTGCACGGCAGTGCCATTGGCATTGTTGGCACCCGCCACATCCACACACTTGCCACCGACACCGGTGATCTGGCCGGTGGCCGCCACGGCGCCACTCGCGGGAAGGCTGGTCAAGCCCGTGATGAGGGCAGCGGCGGCGGCGGCGCCGAGCACGCCACGCACCCCGGGTCCGCGCAGGAGTCCGCCCTTCATCTGGTCACCGTCCACTTCTGGTTGGCGGCGCCGGTGCAGGTCCATATCTGCAGCCGCGTACCGTTCGCCGAACTCCCACCCGTGGCATCCAGACACTTGTTGGCCTGCGGATTCACAATGTCACGCGCCGCCGGAACCGCCCACTGCTGAGCCGCGCTCCCATTGCAATCCCACAGCTGAACCAGGGTGCCATCGGCCGTACCACCCGACGCCACATCCAGACACTTCCCCAACGCACGAATCGTGCCATCGGAGCCGACCGTCCACTGCTGTGCGCCGCTGCCATTGCAGTCATACAGCTGCACCGGCGTGCCATTGGCGTTGTTCGCACCCGCCACATCCACACACTTGCCACCGACACCGGTGATGGCACCGCCGCTCGGCTGTCCGCTGTCGGTGCTGACCCGGACGTAGTCGACGAGGAGCTGCTGGGGGAAGGAGGTGCTGCCGTCGGGGTCCCCGGGCCAGTAGCCGCCGACCGCGAGGTTGAGGATCACGAAGAAGGGCTTGTTGAACACCCACTGCCGGCCACCGAGATCGGCGGGGGTGCGCCGCTGGTACACCGTGCCGTCGACGGACCAGCTGATGGCGTTCGGGCTCCAGTCGATGGCGAAGGTGTGGTAGGCGTCGGCGAACGCCTGGCCACCGGGCAGGGAGTACCCGGCGCCGATGCCACCGGAGCCCGAGTACCCGGGGCCGTGGAGGGTGCCGTGCACCGTGGAGGGCTCGAAGCCCACGTTCTCCATGATGTCGATCTCACCGGAGTTGGGCCAGCCGACCTGTCCGATGTCGTTGCCCAGCATCCAGAACGCGGGCCACATGCCCTGCCCGCGCGGGACCTTCATCCGGGCCTCGACCCGGCCGTAGGTGGTGGTGAACTTGCCGGAGGTGTTCAGCCGGGCGGAGGTGTACTCACACCGCCCGTACCAGCACTGGTAGTTGGACGGGTTCTCACGGCGGGCGGTGATGACCAGGTGGCCCTGGCCGTCGAGGGCGGCGTTGCCGTTGCCCGCCGTGTAGTACTGCCGCTCGTGGTTGTTGACGTTGTCCCCCGTCTCGATCTGCCACTTGCCGCCGTTGACGGCGGAGCCGGCGGGCCCGTCGAACTCGTCGGAGAACGTGACGGCGGCCGCCGTGGCGGGTCTCGCGGCGGGCTTCGCGGCGGGGCTCGCCGCGGAGGCCGAGGTGCCCTGGGCCAGTCCGGTGGACAGCGACACCAGGGCGAGGACCGAGACCAGGGACAACAGTAGTCGCCGGGGTAAGCGCGGGGAGTCCATGACTCTCCCTTCCAGAAACAGGTGATGACAGGTGCGGAGAGGCATGAGGCGCATGCGAACCAAGTGGTTACGGCGCCGACCGGGTGCGTGAGCGATCTCAGCGGTACTTAGTTCATTACGTGAGTTAAGAAGTGAAGGAAAAGCCTGTCAAGGGTTTGGTATGGACCAGATATGCCAACAAGTCACCGCGCGGAGGGCCGTTCACCGCCGCGGACGTCGGCGACACGTCCTGCGAGTTCGCCCTTTGAAGGCAGGTCATTCATTGGTGCGGACCTATTGACGAGACACGTTCAACTCCCGAAATATATGGGCCCGAGAGTCCGGCCGTGACCTTCCGGCCGGACACCGCATGTCGCGGGCTGCGGCGGCGCCTGTCCGACGGACATGCCCACTGCCGGGGCCCGTCCGCGTGTCAGGAAGGCATCCCCCCACATGAATCACAGCGAAGACCTCTCCGCCCGGGACCGCGCGCGGCGCCGCCGTCGGCGGACCGTCCTTGCCGTGGCCGCGGCCCTCGCGGCCACGGCCGCGAGCACGACCGCGGCCGCCTGGGCCGACAACACCGGCCAGGACCAAGCCTCGGCATCCGCCGCGCCCGCCGCCGTGGCCCCCTACCTCTACAACGGATGGGGCAATCCCCCGGACCCGGGCGAGGTGATGGACGCCACCGGCGTCGGCTGGTTCACCCTCGCCTTCGTCCTCGACGCGGGCAGCTGCGACCCGCAATGGGACGGCAGCCGCCCGCTGGCCGGCGGTGCCGACGAGCAGACCGTGAAGGCCATACGGGCCAAGGGCGGCGACGTGGTGCCGTCCTTCGGTGGCGCGAGCGGCAACAAGCTGGAGCAGTCCTGTGCCGACGCGAAGGCCCTCGCCGGGGCCTACCAGAAGGTCATCGACGCCTACGGTCTCAAGGCCATCGACATCGACATCGAGGGCGACGCCTACGACGACCCGGCCGTCCAGCAGAAGACGATCGACGCCCTGAAGCAGGTGAAGGCCGACAACCCGGGGCTGCTCACCTACGTCACCTTCCCCAGCGATCAGAACGGCCCCGACGACGGCATGATCCGCCGGGCCGCCGAATCCGACTTCGAGGCCGACAGCTGGACCATCATGCCGTTCGACTTCGGCGGCGAGGGCCAGAACATGGCCGAGCTGACCAAGCAGGCCACCGACGGGCTGAAGAACGCCGTCAAGGGCGCCTACGGCTACAGCGACGAGGACGCCTACCGGCACAGCGGCCTGTCCTCGATGAACGGCATCACCGACGTCAAGGAGACCGTCACCACGGACGACTTCGAGTCGATCCTGGGCTACGCCTCCGAACACCACCTGTCGCGGCTCTCCTTCTGGTCCGTCAACCGCGACCGCCCCTGCCCCGGCGACTACCCGAACGACGACACCTGCTCCGGAGTCGCCCAGGAGCCCTGGCAGTTCACCGGGATATTCGCCCGGTACAAGGGCTGAGGGGGACACCACCATGACGAACGACACCACCGCGATGGACACCACCGGGGACACCGCTCAACCCGGGCACCGCCGACGCCGTCGCATCGCCCGCGCCACCGCCGCGTTCGCCGTGCTGGCCGGCGCCGTCGCCGCGGCGCTGACCGTACCGGCGGCGCACGGCGCGGACGCCGAGCCGGACCTGGGTCCCAATGTGCAGATCTTCGACCCGTCGATGTCCGCGCAGGAGATCCAGGGCAAGCTCGACTCGGTCTTCGGCGAGCAGGAGAAGAACCAGTTCGGCCAGGCCCGGCACGCCCTGCTGTTCAAGCCCGGCTCGTACGACGTCAAGGCCAATGTCGGCTTCTACACCCAGGTGGCGGGCCTCGGCCTGTCGCCCGACGACACCACCATCAACGGCCAGGTGCACGCCGAGGCCGACTGGTTCGACGGCAACGCGACGCAGAACTTCTGGCGCGACGCCGAGAACCTCGCCGTCAACCCGGACGGCGGCGCGGACCGCTGGGCCGTCTCGCAGGCCGCCCCGTACCGCCGTATGCATCTGAAGGGCGATCTGCGGCTGGACGACGGCGGCTGGTCCAGCGGCGGTCTGCTGGCCGACACCAAGGTCGACGGGCAGGTGAAGTCCGGATCGCAGCAGCAGTGGCTGTCCCGCAACACCGAATGGGGCAGCTGGACCGGCTCCAACTGGAACATGGTGTTCGTCGGCGCGCAGAACGCCCCGGCCGGGGACTTCCCCAACCCGCCGTACACCCGGGTCGACAAGTCGCCCATCACCCGTGAGAAGCCGTTCCTGTACGTCGACGACGACGGCGCGTACAAGGTGTTCGTGCCGGAGGTGCGCAAGGATTCGACGGGCACGTCCTGGTCCTCGGGGACGCCGAAGGGCGAATCGCTCCCGCTGAGCGACTTCTTCATCGCCAAGCCGGATGCCACGGCCGAGGAGATGAACGCGGCGCTCGACGCGGGCAAGCACCTGCTCATCACCCCGGGCGTCTACCACCTCGACGCACCGCTGAAGGTGACCAAGCCCGACACCGTCGTACTGGGCCTGGGGCTGGCCACGCTGGTTCCCGACAACGGGGTATCGGCGATGAACGTGGCAGATGTGGACGGCGTCAAGCTCGCGGGCCTGCTCATCGACGCGGGTACCGAGAACTCCGACACGCTGATGGAGGTCGGCCCCGAGGACTCGTCCGCGAACCACGCCGACAACCCCACCTCGCTGCACGATGTGTTCTTCCGGGTCGGCGGCGCGGGCGTGGGCAAGGCGTCCACCAGCCTGGTGGTCAACAGCTCGAACGTGATCGGCGACCACACGTGGATCTGGCGCGCCGACCACGGCGACGGCGTCGGCTGGGACTCCAACACGGCCGACAACGGGCTCGTCGTCAACGGCGACGACGTGACCATGTACGGCCTGTTCGTCGAGCACTACCAGAAGAATCAGACGACCTGGAACGGCGAGGGCGGCCGGACGTACTTCTACCAGAACGAGATGCCCTACGACCCGCCCGACCAGGCCGCCTGGATGAACGGCTCCACCAAGGGATACGCCGCCTACAAGGTGGCCGACTCGGTCAACCGCCATGAGGCCTGGGGCCTGGGCAGCTACTGCTTCTTCAACACCAACAAGTCCGTCACCGCCGAGCACGCCTTCGAGGTCCCCCGGAGCCCGGATGTGAAGTTCCATGACATGGTCACCGTCTCGCTCGGCGGCACCGGCACCATCAACCATGTCATCAATGACACGGGAGGTCCCTCGGACGCCAACAGCAACGTGGCGAACGTGACCGAGTACCCCTGATCCCGTAACACGCTCCACCAGTTCCACCAGTTCGCCTGTGGGGCGCGGGTATGTCGCCCGCGCCCCACAGTCGGCCGAACGCACGGACCGCATGTCGTCATGCCGTTGTCGGATTCACCACTCGTGAAGGGCGGACACTGATGAGCGTTTCCCGGCGAGCCCTGCTGACCACCGCGGCCGGTACCGCGGTGGCGGCCACTTCGATCGCTCCCCCGGCCCTGGCGGCGGAGGAGGTCCCCGGCCATGCCGCCACGCTCCGCGCCTTCCGCGAGACGGCGGACTACGCGGTGGCGAAGCTGCGCGCGGTCGCACCGGGGGTGAGTGGCTTTCCGGTCGGTACGAAGTTCGAGAAGTGGACGTACTCCCAGAGCGGCGACTGGGTTGGCGGGTTCTGGCCCGGCACGCTGTGGATGGCGTGGCTGCACAGCGGCGAGGATCGGTTCCGCACCCTGGCCCTCGCCTCCGCGGAGAAGCTCGCCCCCCGCCAGAACGACACCGGCACCCACGACCTCGGATTCCTCTTCTACCCGTCGTGGGTCACCGCCTGGCGGCTCACCGGTGACGAGACCTGGCGGGCGGGCGCGCTGCGGGCGGCCTCGTCGCTGATCCGGCGGTACAACCCGCGCGGCCGTTTCATCCGGGCCTGGGGAGCGCTGGACGAGCAGGCGAACGCGGGCCGGGTCATCATGGACACGATGATGAACCTCGATCTGCTGGCGTTCGCGAGCAGCCAGAGCGGGGACAGCGAGTACCTCGACATCGCCGTGGAGCACGCGAGAACCACCCAGCGGCACTTCCCCCGCCCGGACGGATCCACCCCGCACGTCTTCGACTTCGACCCGTCCTCCGGCGCTCCTCTCGGCCCGGCCACCGTGCAGGGCTACAGCCCGGCCTCCTGCTGGTCACGCGGGCAGGCATGGGGGATCTACGGGTTCACCACCCTCCACCGCCGCACCGGCCACCGGGAGTTCCTCGCCACCGCCCGGAAACTCGCCGACTTCGCCCTGGGCTCGCTCACCCCGGACAACGTCCCCGTGTGGGACTACCTCGCCCCACAAGCACCCCACGACATCAAGGACGCCTCCGCGGGCGCGGTCATGGCCTGCGGTCTGCTCGACCTGTCCAGGGCCACCGGCGAACCGCGCTACCGCGAGGCGGCGCTGCGGCTGCTCACCGCGCTGTCGCAGACCTGCCTGACCACGAAGTCGACCCGCGCCGAGGCGGTCGTGGCACGCTGCACCCGCAACCGCCCGAGCGAGGACGGCATCGAGATCTCGCTCCCCTACGCCGACTACTACCTGCTCGAAGGCATCCTGCGGGTGCTGCGCCCCGACGACGTCGACCGGGCCATCGACCTGTCCACGGTCTGACGCCCACCTCGCGGCGCCCGTCCGGCCGGGGCGGCCGATCAGCCTTCCTTCGCGGGTTCGCCGGGTGTGGAGCCGGTCAGGGCGGCCGCGGTCTGGGTGAGGTGCTGGGCCAGTACCTCGGCCGCGGTGTCGGCGTCGCGGGCCACCGCCGCCTCCTCCAGGCGGCGGTGTTCGTCGATGCCGTCCCGGTCCGGGTTGCGGTGTGCCGACCAGCGGCGGGCCAGTTCGCTCGCGGTCCACATCCGGTCGAAGGTCTCCAGGAGAACGGGGTTGCCGCAGCCCTCCAGCAGGGTGCGGTGGAAGCTCCGATGGGCCTCGGACCAGGCATCGCTGTAGTACTCGCCCTCCTCCGGCAGATACGGCGGGGTGCGCGCCAGACGGTGGTGGGCGGCCCGTACCCGGGCCTCCCAGTCCACGTCGCCGCGCTCGATGGACATGCGCAGCACGACCGGTTCGATGGTCCGGCGGGCCTCCGCGATCTCCTGCCAGCGGCGGTCGGAGAAGGCCGGGACGGCGAAACCGCGGTTGGGCAGCCGGTCGGCGAGACCCTCGCCGACCACCCGTACGAGCGCCTCGCGCACGACGGCCAGGCTCACGCCCTGCTTCTTGGCGAGGTCCTGCGGTTTGAGGGCGTCGCCGGGGGCGTGCTCCCCGCGCATGATCGCGTGCCGCAAGTGCGCGTAGACCTGCTCGGAGAGCATCTGCTTCCCCGACGAGGTCGAGGTGGGGCCCGTCTGAGTCATACCGCTCAGCATAGACGATCCAGCAGATAATCGATTATCGGTGCTATGGTCGATCCATCGGTCCGGAAGAAGGCGACGGTGGTGCCGCCGCGCGATGCCGCGCGCCCTCTGCCTGCCGCCTCTCCTCGCCACCCCCAGCACGGCCCGAAAGGAACCACGCCATGAGCGCCAACGACCCCTTCGCCCGCCTCCCCGAGGCGGCCTCCTTCACCGTCACCAGCGCCACCGTCACCGACGGCGCCGCCTGGTCGCCCGAGCAGCTCTCCGGCATATCCGGCGTCCCCGGCGGGAAGGACGTCTCCCCGCAGCTGACCTGGAGCGGCGCCCCGGAAGGCACCAAGAGCTACGCCGTCACCGTCTACGACCCCGACGCCCCCACCGGGTCCGGGTTCTGGCACTGGGCGGTGGCCGACATCCCCGCCACCGTGACCGAGCTGCCCGAGGGGGCGGGCGACGACACCGGCTCGGGCCTGCCCGAGGGCGCCTTCCAACTGCCCAACGACGCCCGCGCGGCCCGCTACATCGGCGCCGCCCCGCCCGCCGGGCACGGCCCGCACCGCTACTTCGTCGTGGTGCACGCCCTCGACGTCGAGTCCATCGACGTCCCGGCCGACGCCACCCCGGCCGTCCTCGGCTTCACCATGGCCGGCCACATCCTCGGCCGTGCCGTCCTGACCGCCACCGCGGAAACCCCCGCCTGACGAACGGCGACGAGGGTGGGGGGCGGGGCGCCCGCGCGGGGGGGAATTCACACACCCCCCCCCGCGCCCTCCCGGGGCGGTGGGGGGCCCCCACCCGGCGCCTTGCGTCGTAGAGGAGGAACACCGCCGGCCAAGCGAACAC
>NZ_JBHYVB010000323.1:3408-9124 GCF_042750115.1 Streptomyces sp. NPDC059455 | reverse complement strand
GTGTGTGTTGTGTGGCCGGGGGCCGCGGGCGCGGTGGGGGGGGGGGGGGGGGGCGCGCGCCGCGGGCAGCGGCGGCCCGGCCCCCCCGCCCCCCCCCCCCCCGGTCCCGTGGCCGGGCCGATGCCTTCGCCGCCGAGCACGGTGTCGAGCGCGTCCTGGACTCCTACGCCGATGTGATCGCCGACCCCGATGTGGAGGTCGTCTACAACCCGCTGGCCAACAGCCTGCACGGGCCGTGGAACCTCGCCGCGCTCGCCGCGGGCAAGCACGTGCTGACCGAGAAGCCCTCGGCGAGCAACGCCGAGGAGGCCGCCGAGGTGCGCGACGCCGCCGCCAAGGCGGGCACCGTGTTCATGGAGGGCTTCCACTACCTCTTCCACCCCGTCACCCGCCGCCTCCACGAGCTGCTCGACTCCGGGGAACTCGGGGAGCTGCGGCATGTCGAGACAGTGATGACCATGCCCGCCCCACCCGGATCCGACCCCCGCTGGTCCCTGCCCCTGGCCGGGGGCGCCCTGATGGACCTGGGCTGCTACAGCCTGCACGCGCAAGCCACGCTCGCCCCCTGGGCCGGTGGTCCCCCGCGCCTGGTCACCGCCCGGGGCGGCGCCCGGCCCGGCGCACCGGAGGTGGACGAGTGGCTGGACGCGGACCTGACGTTCCCCAGCGGCGCCACCGGATCCGCCCGCTGCCATATGGCACATGAGGAGTGGCGGATGAGCCTCAGGGTCATCGGCTCGCGGGGTGAGGCGACGGCGATGAACTTCGTCCAGCCTCATCTGGACGACCGGGTCGTGGTGCGTACGCCCGCGGGTGAGCGCACGGAGGAGCTGGGCAAGCGGTCGTCGTACACGTACCAGCTGGACGCGTACGCCGCGCACCTGCGGCACGGCACACCGCTTCCGCTGGACGCGGAGGACGCGCTGACCACCATGTCACTGATCGACGCGTGCTACCGCGCCGCCGGATTCCCGCCCCGGCCGCGTACGGCGCTTCCGGTCCCGGGCTGATCCGCGGGACAGCCCGCGCTACGGAGTGCCACCGCCCGCCGATGGGCGGGGGCCTCCGGCCGGGCTCGGCCCGCCGGGTCGGCTGCCGTCCCCCCCGTCAGGCTCAGCTCGTCCCGTCGGCTGCCGCCCCCGGCCCGACCGCCCCGGGCGCGCCCGTGCGCAGCCCGTCCATGACCAGGTCCAGCAGCCGTCGGGCGCGTGCCTGCCCGTTCTCGTCGGGGCCGATCTGCCACAGGCCGGCGATGGCGAGCAGGAAGTCGTCGGTGGTGACGCCCGGGCGGATGGTGCCGACCTCCTCGTTGGCCCGCAGCAGGAGCGCCACGGCCTCGGTCATCTGGCCGTGCCCCGGTTTCTCCTGGCCGCAGGACGCGCTGATGGCCTTGTGCAGCGCGTCGGCGAGCCCGGCCTTGGCCATGGCGAATCGGGCCAGGTGCCCCATCCACTCCCGCAGGGCCTGATCCGGCGCGCGGGTACGCAGCAGCTCGGCCGCGGTGTCGGCCACCTGCCGCATCTCATGGCGGTAGATCTCCAGAACGAGGGCCTCGCGGCTGGGGAAGTTGCGGTACAGGGTTCCTTGCCCGACGCCCGCCTTCTTCGCGATGGCGCTCAGCGGGACGTCCGCCGAGCGCGTCAGCTCCGCCAGCGCCACTTCCAGGATGCGCTCGCGGTTCGCCTGCGCGTCCGAGCGCAGGCGCGCCTCCCTCTCTGCCCGCACTCCCCCTCCTTCCGGGCCCCGCCGTAGCTCCGACCTTGCTCACCGGACAGCTGTCCGCTAAGTTTCATGCACAGCGGACACGTGTCCGTTTAGGTCCACCTTACCGGCTGAAACGGCCAGTGTGGATGGCCGAAACCGAGCGCCGACCGGTATTGTCCCGCACCCCCATCCCCGGGACCCCCTCCCCAGGGCCCCGGACCCCTCCATCGGACGACTTCAACGCGCCCCACACCCGCGAAAGAAGGCTGATCATGGCCCCATCGACGTCCAGCGTCATCACGCTGACCATCAACGGCGAGAAACACACGCTGCCCGTCGACCACCGCACCACCCTGCTCGACGCCCTGCGGGAGCAACTCGACCTCACCGGCACCAAGAAGGGCTGCGACCAGGGCCAGTGCGGTGCCTGCACCGTGCTGATCGACGGCCGCCGGGCCGTCTCCTGCCTCCAGCTCGCGGTGGCGGCCGAGGGCCGTGAGGTCACCACGATCGAGGGCGTGGCCGAGGGCGACGAGCTGCACCCGGTGCAGCAGGCCTTCCTCGACCTCGACGGCTACCAGTGCGGTTACTGCACCCCGGGGCAGATCTGCTCCGCCCTCGCCGTACTCGAGGAGCACGCGGCGGGCTGGCCGAGCGCCGCCACCGCCGACGTCCGCCCCGAAGCGGGACCGCCGCCCCTCAGCCCGGACGAGATCCGGGAGCGGATGAGCGGCAACCTGTGCCGCTGCGGCGCATATGTGTCGATCGTGCAGGCGGTCGCGCGGGCCGCCGAGGCGCGCACGGCCGGGACCGAGGAGGCCCTCGCATGAAGGAGTTCGGCTACCAGCGGGTCCTCGAGGTGTCCGAGGCGGTCTCCGTGCTCGGCGCCGACCCCGACGCGCGTTTCCTCGGCGGCGGCACCAATCTGGTCGATCTGATGAAGACCGGCGTCGAGCGGCCGGGACGCCTGGTCGACGTGACCGAACTGCCCCTGGACCACGTCGAGGTGACGCCGGACGGTGGCCTGCGCATCGGGGCCACCGTCACCAACAGCGATCTCGCCGCCCACCCCGAGGTGCGGCGCCGCTACCCGGCCCTCGCCCAGGCCGTCCTGGCCGGTGCGTCCGGGCAGCTGCGCAACATGGCCACCGTCGGCGGCAATCTGCTCCAGCGCACCCGCTGCGGCTACTTCACCGATGTGGCCGGGCCCTGCAACAAGCGCCTCCCCGGCAGCGGCTGCCCGGCCATCGAGGGTGAGCACCACAACCACGCGATCTTCGGCGCCTCCGAGCACTGCGTGGCCACCCACCCCTCGGACATGGGGGTCGCGCTCGCCGCCTTCGACGCCGTCGTACGGTACGAAACCGCCGACGGGCCGGGCGAGTTGCCGCTCGCGGACTTCTATCTTCCGGTGGGCGACACCCCGCACCTGGAGACCGCGCTGCCGTCCGGTGCGCTGATCACCGGTATCACCCTGCCACCGGCCCCGGTGGCCACCCACTCCCGCTACCGCAAGGTCCGCGAGCGCGCGTCCTACGCCTTCGCGATCGGTTCGATCGCCGCCGCCCTCGACGTCCGCGACGGGGTCGTCCACGAGGTCCGCCTCGCCCTCGGAGCGGTCGCCTCCCGGCCGTGGCGGGCGCTGGAGGCCGAGCGGGCGCTGACCGGAGGCCCGGCGACCGCCGAGGCGTTCGCCGCCGCCGCGGACGCGGAGCTGGCCGCCGCCGAGGCACTGCCCCACAACGGATACAAGGTGCCGCTGATGCGCAACCTCGTCGTGGCCCTGCTGACCGAACTCACCGAGGAGGCCGCCCGATGACCACGACGACCGGAACCACCACGACGACGGGCGCCTTCGGCACCGCGCGCACCCGCGTGGAGGGCCGGGAGAAGGTCACCGGAGCGGCCCGCTACGCGGGCGACATCCCCCTGCCCGACCTCGCCCACGGCTGGATGGTGCTGTCCACCGTGGCCCGCGGCCGTATCACCGCGGTCGAGTCCGAGCCGGTGCTCGCCATGCCCGGTGTCCTCGCGGTCATCCACCACGAGAACGCCCCGCGGGTCAACCTGGACTACATGGGCATGATCGGGAAGCCCGACCCGATCCTCGGGGTCTTCCAGCACGACCGGGTCCCCTTCATGGGCTGGCCGGTGGCGCTGGTCCTCGCCGAGCGGCCCGAGCAGGCCAGGGAGGCCGCGGAAGCGCTGGTGGTCCGGTACGACCAGGAGCCGCACGACATCGGCTTCACCTCCGGACACCCGGATATGTACACCCCGCCGGATTCGCCCTTCGGGCCGGCGGTGGCGACGAAGGGCGACGTCGAGGCCGAACTCGCCACGTCCACCTTCGTCGTGGACTCCGAGTACACCACCCCGGAAGAGCACCACAACCCCATGGAGCCGCACGCGGCGACGGCCCACTGGGACGGCGGCCGGCTCGAGGTCTTCGACTCCAACCAGGGCAGCACGATGGTGGCCGCCGAGCTCGCGCAGATCTTCTCCCTCGACGCGGAGTCGGTGCGGGTGCGGTCGGAGCACGTCGGCGGCGGCTTCGGCTCCAAGACCACCCGCCCGCACCAGGTGGCCGCCGCCATGGCCGCCACCGTCCTCCATCGCCCGGTGCGCGTCGTCATGACCCGCCGCCAGATGTTCTCGACGATCGGCTACCGCAGCCCCACCGCGCAGCGGGTCCGGCTCGGCGCCGACGAGTCGGGTCGGCTGCGGGTGCTGGACCACCGGTCCGAGTGCGTCACGTCGACCGTCCATGAGTTCATCGAGCGGAGCGCCACGGTGGCCCGCGTGATGTACGACGCCGACGCGCACTACACCAGCGACCGGGTCGTACGGCTCGATGTGCCGACCCCGACCTTCATGCGCGCGCCCGGCGAGGCACCGGGCTCGTTCGCGCTGGAATGCGCCATGGACGAGCTCGCCGAGAAGACCGGCATCGACCCGATCGAGCTGCGCGTCCGCAATGAGCCCGACCGGGGCCCGGTCTCGGGTCTGCCGTTCAGCAGCCGCAATCTGGTCGCCTGCTACGAGGAGGGCTCCCGCAGGTTCGGCTGGGCCGACCGGGACCCCCGTCCGGGGATGCGCCGCGAGGGGCGCTGGCTGCTCGGCACCGGTATGGCGGCGGCCAGCTTCCACTCCGGGGCCGGCCCGTCCACGGCGGCCGTGACGGCGGAGGCGGACGGCACCTTCACCGTGCGCATCAACGCGGCGGACATCGGCACCGGTGCCCGGACCGCCATCAACCTGATCGCCGCGGACGCGCTGGCGGTGGATCCGGAGCGGGTCCGGGTGGTCATGGCGGACAGCGACCTCGGCCCGGCGATGCTCGCCGGTGGCTCGATGGGCACGCGCTCCTGGGCGTGGGCGGTGGGGATCGCGGTGAGCGAACTGCGCGAGCGGCTGGCCCTGGGCGGCGACATCCCGCCCGAGGGGATCACCGCGCGGTCCGACACCACCGAAGCCATCGGCGCCCTGACCCAGAAGGAACGCCACTCCTTCGGCGCGCAGTTCGCCGAGGTGGCCGTGGACGTCACCAGCGGAGAGGTCCGGGTGCGACGGATGCTCGGCATCTTCGCGGCGGGCCGGATCGTCAACCCGCTGACCGCGCGCAACCAGCTCGTCGGCGGAATGATCTGGGGCATTTCCATGGCCCTGCACGAGGAGGCGGTCAGGGACCGGGCCTCGGGCGGCCTCGTCTCTCCCGACCTCGCGGGCTATCACTTCGCCGCGAACGCCGATGTGCCGGTCGTCGAGGCGGACTGGGTGGACGACCCGGACCCGGACGACCCGGTCGGCATCAAGGGCGTCGGTGAGGTCGGCATCGTGGGGGCCGCGGCGGCGATCTCCAACGCGGTGTGGCACGCCACCGGCGTCCGCCACCGCAACCTGCCGATCCGCCCGGACCGGGTCCTGTCGGCGGGGACGAACCTGCCGGAGCCCGGTCACGCGGGCTGACCCTTTCACCGTCGAGTGCTCGGCGCCGGCCAGGTTTCCCACCTGG